>QMPN01000071.1 GCA_003648575.1 Bacteroidota bacterium | reverse complement strand
GCGTACGGCACATCCGCTTCATTCCTTTTTGGTGAAAGGAAACAGTGCCCAAACCCTGGCGGAGATGAAAAATATTAGCTCTTTTGGTCCGGATTCTCCCTTTGCCTGGCTAATGGAACAGAATGCCATGATGGTGTTTGCCGGAACCACGGTGTCAGAAGCCATGACTTTCGTGCATTTCGTTGAGGAGACTGAACAGGTCAGGTACAGATCGTATAAAAGGATAGGCATCCGTTACATCGGACGGGATGGGAAGAGCCAGGACCGTAGCTATAAGATGTATGCCAAGAAAGCCGGCTGGACCATGCAATTACACAGGCTTGCAGAACTGCTTCCGCCTGAAGTGCTGAAAGAAAATATGATCAATGGTATTCCGTTTTACAGCATCAGGTGCAGGGATGCTTTTGAGATCATCAGCAAGGATATCAGGGAGAACAATGCGGCTTCCATCGCCGGCTTCAATTCGAAATTGTATTTTCGTGACATAATAAAGACGGGCGTACAGCGGTTTAACTTATTCAGAACTACTTATGGCAAGATCCGAAGCGCTAAACGTATACATTGAGAATATCAGCCCCAGAGCCCGGTGGATCTTCAAGCTTATGCTGGAAGAACTATCGGGATTAAAGCTGAATTTGACAGATAAAGTCCCTTCGGATCGGCCTATTCTGAACTATTCTGATAAGGATATTCCCGGATCTGTCACGATCAAGCCTTCCGGATTGCTTTCACAAACAGGCATCGTCGAGCAGATAATCAAGATGGACAAATATGAAGGCCTGCCGGTGTTTTTTACTGTTGAAGGTGGTGACCTGCCTTTCGATCCTTTTGCCATGGCATTTTACCTGGTATCACGCTACGAGGAGTATCTGCCGTTTAAGGCTGACCGGCATGGACGTTTTCCGCACACAGAATGCCTGGCCTTTAAGGAAGGCTTCTTGCATACTCCGCTTGTAGATGAGATCGCACAGAAATTAAAACTCTTGCTGCAGGAACGCTATCCTGAATTAAAGTTTAAGGAAAAAAGATATCACTTTGTTCCTACCATCGATGTAGATATAGCTTTCGCACACCTGGGAAAGGGCTTTGTTCGCACATGGGGGGCTATGGTAAAACTTTTGCTGAAAGGGAATTTTTCAGAGATGGGCAAACGCTGCCAGACGATGAGGGGAAAAGGGAAGGATCCATTTGATAATTTCGATATGCTGATTGCACAGTTTTCAGGGCATCAGCCTGATCCTGTATTTTTTATCCTGGCAGGAGAGCCCGGTCCCTTTGACCGTAACCTCTCTTTAAAGAATAAGAAATTTGCTTCCCTGGTCAGGAGATTATCAGCTAAAGCGGAGATCGGGGTACATCCATCCTATGGAGCCGGGAATGAGCTGGGAAAAATAAAGAAAGAGATCAGCGGGATAGAGGAGGTAACGGCTAAGAAGATTACCCGGAGCAGGCAACATTTTGTGAAGATGAGCTTCCCCGAAACCTACGAATCTTTGATCGAGGCCGGAATCACCGATGATTATTCAATGGGTTATGCCTCCATGTCGGGCTTCCGGGCCGGTATCGCAAATCCCTTCAGGTTTTATAATTTGAAGGAAGAAGAGGAAACATCATTGCTCATCCATCCATTCATGTTCATGGATACCACACTGAGCGATTATATGAAACTTGATCCCTCTGAATACAAGGATGCTGTATTACCATTGATCGATGCAGTGAAATCGGTATCAGGAGAGCTGATCGGTATATGGCACAACTACGCACTGGAGGATGATGAAAATAAACATAAATCCCTGGAAGAAATATTCGCGAGAGCAGCACAGCAATGATAAAATACCTCAAATACGAGCATATCGATAAAGAAAAGTGGGATGAATGCATTGAGCAATCCTTCAACGGAGTGATCTATGCTTATTCCTGGTTCCTCGATGTGGTATGTGAAGAGTGGGAGGCACTGGTAGAAGGGGATTATGAAAGGGTATTCCCAATCAATTTCAGGAAGAAGGCCGGGGTCAACATCATCTTTCAGCCTTTCTTTACCCAACAGCTGGGATTGTTCTCAAGAACAGAACTCAGCCCCGAAGTGATCAATAGCTTCCTGGCGGCCATACCTGCAAAATATAAGGTCATCGACCTCAACCTGAATACCCACAACAAACCTGATATGCCGGGATTCGAATATCTGCCACAGGTAAACCATGAACTGGATCTGATCGCCGACTATGCGGATCTCAGGAAGAAATACAACAGCAATACAAAACGTAACCTGGCAAAAGCAGAATCGGAAGGACTTTCAGTGGTGAAAGGGATCAAACCTGACGAGGTGATCGAATTATTCCGTGCTAACCGTGGAAAAGATATTAAGGTGCTCAGGGAAGGGAACTATCTGAAGCTAAAACGGCTGATCTATACCTGTATCTACAAGGGCATGGGTAATATTTATGGGGTGTATACCGAAGATAACAGTCTTTGCGCCGGGGCTGTTTTTCTTAAGAGTCACAAAAAGACGGTGTTTATCTTTTCCGGGCTAAGCCCTGAAGGCAGGGACAAGCGTGCTATGTTTCTGCTCATCGATCATTTCATCCGTGAACATGCCAACAAACACCTGACGCTTGATTTCGACGGATCGAATAATGAGGCCCTTTCGAGGTTTTATAAGGGCTTTGGCTCTACGCGTATCGACTTCAATCGGATCAGCCGCAACCGCTTGCCCTTTATTCTGAAAATCCCTTTCAGCTTTTATCGGAAGATGCGCTCATAATTTGTACATTTGTTGAAAGTACAACCTCCGGCCACATGAAACTCCTGATCTTAGAAAATATCAGAATCGCCCTTGAATCCATCAAAAGCCATAAGCTTCGCTCCTGGCTAACGATAGGTATCATTGCCTTTGGGATCATGGCACTTGTAGGTATTCTCACATCCATCGATGCAGTGAAGTTCTTTCTGAAAGATAATTTCAGCATGATGGGAGCCAATACCTTTACCATCCGCAACCGATCACTCAGGGTGCATGTTGGCGGAAGAGCACCCAAGAGTGAATATTACAAGATCATCACCTACGACGAGGCGATGGAGTTCAAAGACAGGTTTGATTACCCTGCCAGCACCAGTGTCAGCATCCGGGGAACGGGGATTGCTACTGTCAAGTATGGTTCCGAGAAGTCAAGCCCCAATATCGGTATTATGGGTGGTGATGAAAATTTTGTTGTCAATGCCGGTTTTGAACTCGATAAAGGAAGGAATATGTCGCAGGCCGAAATGCGTGATGGCCGGCATGTGGTGATTGTCGGGAGCGAGATCGTGACGATACTTTTCAAGAACAAGGAAGATCCCCTGGGTAAGGTTATCTCCATTGGGCCCGGCAAGTACAGGATCATCGGAATCATGAAAGAAAAGGGCTCGAATGTCGGCTTTTCAGGTGACAGAAGATGCATCGTACCCCTGAATAATGTTAGAAGCTATTTTTCCAGGCCAAATATGAATTATTCCATCTCCGTGAAGTCGGAAAACCCCCAACGAATGGAGAATGCTATTCATGAAGCCACAGGGCTGTTCAGGATTATCAGGGATGTGTCCGTTGGTGAAGATGACAGCTTCGCCATGGTGAAAAGCGACAATATTGTGGAGATGCTAAATGATTTCCTGGTGGAGATCCGCCTTGGAGCCATCATCATCGGCATCATCACCCTCCTTGGCGCGGTGATCGGGCTTATGAATATCATGCTGGTTTCCGTGTCTGAAAGGACACGGGAGATCGGGGTTAGGAAGACCGTGGGTGCCAACAAGAAGAGGATATTATATCAATTCCTGGTAGAAGCTATTGTGATCGGCCAGCTTGGTGGCATCTTTGGCATCATCCTGGGGATCATCATCGGCAATGCGGTGTCAGGGATAATCGGCACCGACTTCATCATTCCCTGGGACTGGATAGGGATGGGTGTGGCACTATGCATTGTAGTAGCCTTGATATCCGGGATACTTCCAGCTGTGAAAGCTGCCAAACTCGATCCTATCGAATCCCTCCGCTACGAATAACTTTAAGTACTACAGTCACTCTAAGTACTTTAAATACTCTAAATACTTTAAATACTCTAAGTACTTTAAATACTCTAAGTACTTTAAGTACTCTTATTTAATATGCGCACTAACATACTCTATCCCTACCATCTGGTCATAATAGGTTCCGGGTTCCCGGAAATACACTAAAATGATGTATTCATTATTGGTATCCCAGTGGTTCCCTTCGATCAGGGTAATATCACCGGCTTCGGTACCGTCTTCAAGAAATACATAAGCGTAGTTGTAATAACCTTGCTTGAGGTAAAGAGAGGCTTCATAGATGTTATTCTCATAATCATAAGTCATCATGGCCTCGTCCGTAAAATTCCAGTCGGTAAGGGCACCAAATACATACATATTGCCGGTCACCAGCGGATGGGTATAGGGCAGGGTGAAATGTACGTAAGCATAGTCGCTTTCGATGTCAGAGTCTTTTGCATCCTCCTTTTCGAGGTAATACTTTCCGTTCAGGTCGTCATCGCGTACATATTGTTTAAAAGTCTTGCGCTCATCGGTGTGGAGATAGAAATGTGTGCCATAATAATCGTGGTCGATCAGTGCGATCCTTTCCGACTGGTATTTCATGCTTTTGATGTCGAAATTCCTGAACTCATTCCCACCATCGAAAACCAGATCGTCGATGAAGCGATAATCCAGTTTATTGCCTACCACCATGCGGGGTTGCACATTGTATACTGCATTATCCCAGCGCCAGTTTTGCAGTACCATCACCTTCAGGTCGCTATAGGGGTTTTGAATGAAATAACTTCCCGGGTTGATCATGAACTCTACCTGCTGCCGGTAGTTTCTGTCCTCTACCTTAACCGGCGGGACTACTTTTCCTATGATGGTCACCTTCTGATCAACAACAATAAAACGCCTTGTCAGCACCAGGTTTGAATCCATATCTTCATTCATCCACACCTTCAGTATGTAGTTCCCTGACTTGGTGTATTTCATATAATCTGTTGGAAAACTCAGACGGTAATTGGTGTAAACTTTCAGTGTATTGAAGGAGAAGGCATAGTCCTTGATCTCATCTTCATCGAAGCCCCTGATATATTCCACCTTGGTGAGCTCGGAAGGCTGCCACATGGCATCGCAATGTATAATGGTGTAGTTGTAATACTTCACATCTCCATCCATGTCGTCGAATGAAAGGATCAGTTGCTGTCCGCTTTTCAGGCTAACCGTGGGAGGGGACATTTTCCATCCTTCACGGTAAAGCTCAACGCTCCTGATATTTTCCCTGTAAACATAATCCTGATGCCTCATATAGTCCTGTGAAAAATAGTCCTGATCTTGTGAAAAGAGCAGTTGGGGAAGGAATACAATAGAGATAAATATGATTCTAAAAATATGATTCATGTGATGCTATATTACAAAAAGTAAGCCATTACAAAAATAGGATAAAGTTTCAATGCTGGTGAGAATAGAATTTTGTAGTTTTCGCGAGCTTGAGTATTCTGTTATTTGAAAATTCGTCTAAATAAGGATGACACATGAAATTAATGCAATTAAGTCCATATAAAGTGGCATTTTTTTCTTAAACTTGCACCTTCAAAAATCATACAAAACGCAGGTATGTCCAATATATTTAAGATCAGGAAAGGCCTTGATATCAAATTGTTAGGCGAAGCCGAAAAGACGATCAAAGAAATTCCAACCAAAGTTTGTGCTATTAAGCCTCCCGATTTTCATGGAGTCTTCCCGAAACTGCTTGTGCAGGAGGGGGATGAAGTGAAAGCAGGCACTCCCTTATTTTTCAACAAGTACAGGGATAACATCATTTTTACCTCTCCCGTTAGCGGAAAGGTGAGAGAGATCAGGCGTGGCGCCAAAAGGGTTGTGCTGGAAGTTTCAGTAGAAGCAGCTCCGGAGCAGGAATTTGTTGATTTCGGAATAGCTGACCCCAACAGTCTCGACAGGGCCGCCGTAGTAGAAAAAATGCTGAAAAGTGGTGTGTGGCCAATTTTACGCCAGCGTCCTTATTCCATTATTGCCAACCCGGATGATGATCCGAAAGCCATTATGATCTCTGCTTTTGATTCAGCCCCGCTGGCACCCGGCTTCGCTTTTATCGCGAAAGAGGAGGAAAAGGCACTGCAGGCAGGTATCGATGCCCTGAAGAAACTGACAAGTGGCAAGGTACACATGAACATCAGTGAGAAGCAATCTACATCAGTATTCAGCAAAGTTACGGGCGTCGAGCTCAATACTTTCTCAGGTCCGCATCCGGCCGGAAATGTGAGTACCCAGATCAACAGGATCTCACCCCTGAACAAAGGAGAGACCGTTTGGTACCTGCGTCCTCAGGATGTACTTAGCATCGGCCGCCTCTTCCTTGGTGGTAAGCTTGATCCCAGCAGGATCATTGCCCTTACCGGCTCAGAGGTTGGTAAACCACAATATTATAAAACGGTATTGGGTGCTGCCATTGATGAGATGATCAACGGAAATATTAAAGATGGTAAGAATCGCTATATCTCGGGCAATGTGCTTACGGGTACCAAGATCGAAAAAACCGGCTTTGTTGGTTTTTATGATTCCCAGGTGAGCGTGATCCCCGAGGGTGACCATTATGAATTTCTTGGCTGGGGCATGCCCGGACTCAAGAAGTTCAGCTTCTACTATACCTTTTTCTCATGGATGACCCCCAGAAAGAAATATCGCCTCGACACCAATTACAATGGTGGTGAGCGTGCATTTATCCTGACAGGGAAATTCGAACAGGTATTTCCATTGGACATCTATCCCATGCAGCTGGTAAAATCCATTATGATCGAGGATATCGATGCGATGGAGAACCTAGGCATCTATGAGGTGGATGAGGAAGACTTTGCACTCTGCGAGTTTATCAGCACCTCGAAGATCAACCTGCAGAAGACCGTTCGGGATGGGATCGACCTCATGATCAAGGAAATGAATTAGTATCCTGATAAAAAAAGATAAAAAGCATAACATATATCATTTCAATGAAAGCACTAAGGAACTTTATTGATAAAATAAAACCCCAGTTTGAGAAAGGGGGGAAGTTCGCCAAGCTTCAGTCTACATTCGAGGCTTTTGAGACCTTCCTCTATGTTCCGAACAGGGTAACCAGCCTCGGCAGCCATATCCGTGATGCCAATGATACAAAGCGGACCATGATCATCGTGGTGCTTGCTATGGTCCCGGCAATGCTTTTCGGGATGTGGAACATAGGCTATCAGAACAACCTGTCCATAGGCATAGCAGACATCAACCTCTGGCCTAATTTCTGGGATGGTTTCCTGGTACTCTTCCCACTCATTGTGGTTGCATATGTTGCCGGATTGGGAACAGAATTCGTTTTTGCCCAGATCCGTGGACATGAAGTAGCGGAAGGATTTCTCGTGAGCGGGATACTTATCCCTCTCATTATGCCTCCCGATGTACCTCTGTGGATGGTAGCAGTATCTACCATTTTTGCGGTGATCTTCGGTAAGGAGGTCTTTGGTGGAACTGGTATGAACATCCTGAACCCGGCCCTTACGGCCAGGGCTTTCCTTTTCTTTGCCTATCCGAAACATATGTCGGGCGACAAAGTCTGGATCGCTGAGCAGGGAGATGCTGTTTCTGGTGCCACACCACTTGGTGATGCACTGTCCAGCACAACTATTCCGGGTAGCTCACTCACCCTCCCCGACACCATGGACATGTTTTATGGATTCATGCCGGGATCTATAGGAGAAACATCAACACTGGCAATCCTGATCGGAGCGCTGGTCCTTATTGGTTCAGGTATGGCCAGCTGGCGGATCATGCTGTCGGTATTTGCCGGTGGGCTGGCAATGGGTTACATCTTTAACCTGGCCGGGAACACAGCGTATATGCAGATCTCACCCTGGGACCATATGGTGATGGGAGGATTTGCCTTCGGAGCCGTATTCATGGCTACCGATCCGGTTACAGCTTCGCAAACAATGAAAGGAAAATATATTTACGGCTTCCTCATCGGTTTCTTTGCCATCATGGTCAGGGTGTTCAACCCCGCATACCCTGAAGGTATGATGCTGGCTATACTGCTGATGAACGTCTTTGCACCCCTGATCGACCACTATGTGATTCAGGCTAATGTGAAGAGAAGGAAGAAACGGTGGGCAGTAGTAGAATCTGCGGCTTAAGAAAATAAAAGATAGAATCAATATAAGAAATAATCCATGTTTACTAACAGGTACATTTTTATTTACTCCTCGGTGATGGTCATCATCGTGGCGGCCATTTTGTCAACCGCTGCCATGGTTCTGAAACCATACCAGGAAAGGAATATTGCCATCGCCAAGATCCAGGGGATCCTGATAGCGGCAGATATTGAGTCCACCACTGAAAATGCCGAGACCCTCTTCGATCAGGTCATCCTGGAGGAGCTGGTGATCGACCAGGATGGGAAGGTTACCGGAAGGTACTCCAAAGGCCAGCTGACCGAAGGTGATGACAGGGCTTTCGACCTCAACCTCAAAAAGGAACTGTATAACAAACGGCAGGGTAACCCATACAAAGTGCCCCTCTACATGGCTGAAGCAGATGGTGAGGAAATTTATATCATTCCACTTCTGGGTACAGGCCTCTGGGGACCGATCTATGGGAATATCGCCCTGAAGGCAGATAAGAATACCATTTATGGTGCCGAGTTTGGAAACGATAAAGAAACACCGGGACTGGGTGCCGAGATATCCGAAAGGAATTTCGCCTTACAGTTTCTTGGTAAAACCCTTTTTAACCAAAAAGGAGATTTTGTTTCTATCACCGTGAAGAAAGGTGGTGTGGAGACGATGCCGGCCGACAACAGGATACATGGGGTAGATGCCATCTCAGGAGGGACCATCACCAGCGATGCTGTTACCAAGATGCTGGAAAATTGTTTAGGAAATTATGTTGCATATTTTAAAAGTCAACTATAAGATATGAGTTCAGAAAAGACAGAAAGGGAACCTTTGTTTTCCCCTAAATACAGGAAATTGATCACCACTCCGCTCGGACGGGAAAATCCGATCACCGTGCAGGTTTTGGGGATATGCTCAGCCCTTGCGGTAACTGCCAAACTGGAGCCTGCCTTTGTAATGGCGCTCTCCGTTATGGTTGTAATGGGAGTAGGGAACGTTGTGATCGCAGCGCTCAGGAATACTATCCCGCCGAGGATACGAATCATTGTTCAGCTTGTAGTGATTGCCGCATTGGTGATCCTGGTCGACCAGGTGCTGAAAGCTTTTGCTTATGATGTGAGCAAACAACTATCAGTATTTGTAGGGCTGATCATCACAAACTGTATCATCATGGGTCGCTTCGAAGCCTTTGCCATGGCAAATAAGGTATGGCCTTCTTTCCTCGATGGTATCGGAAATGCCTGGGGATATGGCTGGATACTCATCGTGGTAGCCTTCTTCCGTGAGCTGCTCGGATCAGGTACAATTTGGGGTTATGGCGTGATACCGCAGTCATGGTATATCGACAATGGTGGTTTTTATGCCAACAATGGAATGATGATCCTCCCCCCAATGGCCCTCATCACCGTAGGTGTGATCATCTGGGTACAGCGCAAAAGGGATACAGAACTTATTGAAGAAAATTAATATTTAACAGCATAGCATTATGCAGGAATTAATTAACATATTTATAAAGTCCATCTTCATCGACAACATGGTGTTTGCATACTTTCTGGGTATGTGCTCCTACCTTGCCGTATCGAAGACTGTAAAAACATCTGTCGGACTGGGGATCGCCGTGGTCTTCGTATTGGGGATCACCGTGCCGGTCGATTATCTGCTGAATGAATACCTGCTTGCCCCGGGTGCTCTGGCATGGCTGGATTCAAGCTTCATAGATGTCGACCTGAGCTTCCTCTCATTTATCATGTTCATCGCCGTGATTGCATCCATGGTGCAACTGGTGGAAATGGTTATTGAGAAGTTCTCACCCGCACTCTATTCATCACTGGGAATCTTTCTTCCACTCATCGCTGTGAACTGCGCCATCCTTGGTGGCTCACTCTTCATGCAGGAAAGGGAATACCAGAGCATAGCGGAAGCCACTTCTTTCGGACTCGGTTCCGGTGTGGGCTGGTTCATCGCTATCGTAGGTATTGCGGCCATCCGTGAAAAGATCCGCTATTCGAATGTTCCGGCTCCGCTGCGTGGACTCGGCATCACTTTCATCATAACCGGCCTTATGGGTATGGCCTTTATGATGTTCATGGGAATTCAACTTTAAAGAACAATCAAAAAGTATAAAAAATGCTTTTAGTCGGAATAGGACAAGTTATTTTAGCCAGCATCATTATCTTCCTGATCGTGATCATGTTCCTGGTAGCCATGCTACTGTATGCCAGGAAAAAACTCACCCCGCAGGGCGAAGTGAAGCTCACCATCAATAATGAAAAAGAACTGATAGTGAACCCCGGTTCAACAATACTGTCGACACTCTCTGCTGAGAAGATATTTCTTCCATCAGCTTGTGGAGGTGGCGGAACCTGTGCCATGTGTAAATGCCAGGTGTTTGAAGGTGGTGGAACCATTCTTCCAACAGAAGTTGGGTATTTTACTCGTAAGGAAGCACAGAACAACTGGCGCCTCGGTTGCCAGGTGAAGGTAAAAGAAGATATGAGCATCGCCATCCCACCGGAGATCTTCGGTATTAAGAAGTGGGAATGTGAAGTGGTATCAAACCGCAATGTGGCCACCTTCATTAAGGAGTTTGTGGTGAAGCTGCCGGAAGGCGAGAAACTCGACTTCCGCTCAGGTGGATATATCCAGATCGATGTGCCCAAGATCACTGTCGACTATAAGAATATGGACATTGATGAAGAATACAGGGAGGACTGGGATAAGTTCAAGATGTGGGATCTTCAGATGAAGAACCCTGAGCCTATCTTCCGTGCATACTCCATGGCCAACCATCCTGCCGAGGATAACATCATTATGCTGAACATCCGTATCGCTACACCTCCTTTCGACAGGAAGTCAGGTGGATTCATGAAAGTGAACCCCGGAATTTGCTCTTCCTATATTTTCGACAGGAAGCCCGGCGACAAGGTGACCATCTCAGGCCCTTACGGCGAATTCTTTATCAAGGATACACAACGTGAGATGATGTTCATCGGTGGTGGCGCAGGAATGGCCCCCATGCGTTCACATATCTTCGACCTGTACAAAACCCGTAAGACCGATCGTAAATCTACCTTCTGGTATGGCGGACGTTCACTCAGGGAACTCTTTTACGTGGACGAATTCAAGGAACTGGAAGAGAAGAACCCTAACTTCAAATTCAATATCGGCCTGTCAGAACCCGTACCGGAAGATAACTGGAAAGGATATACAGGCTTTATCCACCAGATCGTAATGGATGAGTACCTGAAGAATCATCCCGAGCCGGAAGAAATAGAATACTACCTCTGCGGACCTCCTATGATGAACGATGCCGTTCTCAAGATGCTCGATGACTACGGCGTTCCTGAGGAGATGATCGCATTTGATGACTTTGGGGGGTAGAGCCAACAACCTTGATGGAAACTGTCATTCTGAGGAGTCCCGAGTACTCGGGACGACGAAGAATAAATCTCGTACTGCAGTTCGCCAGCAGCTGCTTCCTATTTGCTATTCTCATGAAGCTGTCAGGCTCCTCCACATTTGACATACGAATTCGATACTTTTCCTTCCTCTCCCGATCACTCGGGATCGTCAGGATGACAATTTTTATCTAAGAACCTGGTAATGTATCTGCCTGTTATAATTACAGAATTTTGAGTGTTGGTTAATTTTCGATTTTCGCT
>QMPN01000070.1 GCA_003648575.1 Bacteroidota bacterium | reverse complement strand
TAAGCTTAATTTCTGCTCACAAAGGTATGAATTTGCTGTTAACGGCTTTTAAGTATCTGATGGCCAATGCTGCATTCAAGACAGCGCTTTTGGTCACACATATTTTTCTTTAATTGCAACAATCCCTGGCTTTCCAGACCATTGTGGGCTTTTATTCCGCTTGATTCCCACTTGCGGATCACTGCATTGTTCTCGGCCGGCAGGAATTCCAGGAATGAGAGCGCACGTTCACAGAGCTCGGGTTTATTCATCTCCTGCCCGTAAAGATGGACAAGGGGAATGATGGCGTTGAGTAATATCAACTGGATGCTCTGTTTCCCGAATCTCTTTTTTGACTTTTTGCTAATCCTGTCGAAAATAAAATGGGTGTCCCAGTATTCTGAAGCAGTCAGTGAGAACATTAAGCTCATGGATTCGATATCCTTACGTTCCAGGATCTGTTGGAAAATACTCTGGTGCCTGGTGTAAAGTGCTGCAAGCTGGGCAATCCTGAGGCTTGGGAAGGCAGCCGGCCGCATGCGCATGAACTTCCACAGATATCCGGGCATGGCCTTTAAGCCATACTTTCCCGCCAGGTAGGCATGCTCCTTTTTCAGGCTTCGCGGGTATCTGCCTCTAACTCCCATATTCAGCAGGCCGGATTGGCCAAACAAGAGGGATTCGATCCTGAATAGATCACCCTGGTGCTTCATCAACACCTTTACCGGCAGGGAACGGGTCAGCATCTCAAAATAGGCTGTATTTACCCTGGCCCCAAACTGCCTGGAGATGATCCTGTAGCAGCACAACTCCCAATCCATTTTCAGCTGGCTCAACTCCTCTTTTATTTTTTCAGCCCTCTGATGGATTCGTTGTACGGCGCTTGCATTGATCATGGAAGTTGCATGGATAGAAGGGACTCCGTGAATAAGCTTCTCGCAAGGCACCCACAGCAGGTTTTGAGTGATCTCCTTGTATCTAATCAAGAGGTTTCGGTCATAAGCTTTTGATAAGCAGAGTGTTTTTATCTCACGACCCAGGCGGTTCACGACAGGCATGTCGTATTCAGCCACCACATGAAGTATCACACTGTTATATGCATCATCTTTGTGATGCCGATGTTTGTACCAGTCGGATGCCCGCACATGGATCTCGACATTGCCAACCCACAGCGTATCATCGATCCTGATCTTCGCGCAGAGAAAGTCAGGACCCGAATCAGTGTTGTAATTTCCGGGCCGAATGACGCTGATTGTATCGCCATGGATGCTTTTTATTTCATTTTTTAGCAATTTATGCCTCCAGATATGGTGAAAAAATGCTTCGGGTATATGTACGTAGGTATCCATAATCGGGTATTCTTTGTAGTCCTAATGGTTAATACAACTTCCGCGATTTTGTCACACCTGCATGTACGCTAAAGTGTAATAAGTTGTTGATAAAAATGAATTTAATTTATCCTGAAACACTTGCTATTGCTTCAGAATTTCTTATTTTTGTATTTAATTAAAAGCTTATCAAGCTTAATGGAGCAGGCTAAAGATTTAGTTTCCAGAATTAATGAGCAGGTTTTGAAACTGCTTGGCCAGCACCGTTTATTAAAAAGTCAGCGTGCTGAATTGCAAACCCAGAACGAGGAGCTTTTGAAATCAAACGAAGAATTTAAAACTGAAATAGATCAATTAAAAGAGCAGATTGTTAAATTAAAAATCTCTAAATCACTTACAGATAAGGAAGATTCAACAGAAGTAAAGGCAAAAGTTGATGAACTATTGCGGGAAATAGATAAATGTGTGGGACTTTTGAATCAATAGAGGGGCCGATTGTGGTCCGGAGACCTGATGAACGAACTAGCAATAACAGTGAAGATAGCCGACCGCCCATATAAAATGACGGTCAATGCAGAGGAAGAAGAGGTCATACGAAAAGCTGCCAGGTTAATTAATGAAAAGATTACAGAATATGCAGATACTTACGCTTTTAACGATAACCAGGATTTGCTCGCGATGGTATCGTTGTGGTTTTCTACGAAATCGTTAAAGGCACAGAACGCGAACAGGACAGATAGCGATGACCTGATCAGCGGACTGAAAACCCTGGAAAAGTTGCTTTCAGAACAAGAAGAGGGATAGTCCCCAAACACCGTTCTTTGATAATATTAAAAAACACCCGCGTTAATTCATTTTGGTTTGTAAACTCAACATTACTTAATTTAGGGTCGACTCATAAGCTCCTAGAATAGGCCTCAAGTCCGTTTAGGCGGATTTCCAAATGGTCAGGAACAGAGGAAGTTCGAATAGCTTGGTCTCCCTATCCGTGTCTTTTGGGGTTTCGTAAAACCCACGAATTAATCGCGGGTTTTTTTTGCCTTACACATTCTGCTCTGGTTAATTATTGTTTAATTAAACACTGAGAAGATGTTAGATATAGTGTACCTTGTAATCTCGGGTGTTGCCGGATTGGTACTTGGGGTGATCATCACCGCGAGCATACTCAGAAAAGCAGTAGAAAAGAAAAGTGAAAGGCTGCTTGAAGAGTCTAAGGAAAAGGCTGAGGTGTACAAGAAGGACAAAATCCTGCAGGCGAAGGAAAAATTCCTTCAGCTAAAGATAGAACACGAAAAGGTCATCAACGAAAAAAATTCGGTGATCCAACAGAGTGAGAGCAGGTTAAAACAGAAAGAATCAAGTATTGAACATAAGCTGGAAGAGTTTCAACGGAAACAGAGTGAAGTTGATGCGATAAGGAATAACCTCACCAACCAGTTGGAGATCCTCAGCAAAAAGCAGGAAGACCTCGACAGAGCACATAAGCAGCAGGTTGTACAGCTGGAAACTATTTCCGGCCTGTCTGCCGGTGAAGCCAAAGACCTGTTGAAGGAAACCATACTCGAAGAGGCCCAGGCTGATGCCCAGGTCTATATCACGGAAATCGTGGATGAGGCCAAACTCACGGCCAACCAGAAAGCCAAAAAAATCGTTATTGAGTCAATACAGCGCACTGCTGTTGAACATGCCATTGAAAATACGGTCTCTGTTTTCCATCTCGACAATGATGAGATCAAAGGCCGTATTATCGGCCGTGAAGGGCGGAACATCCGTGCGCTCGAATCGCTCACCGGTATCGAGATCATCATCGACGATTCACCGGAAGCTATTATCCTTTCCGGTTTTGATCCTGTCAGAAGAGAAATCGCCAGGCTGGCGCTGCACAAGCTGGTGACCGATGGCAGGATACACCCTGCACGTATTGAGGAGGTCGTTGCAAAAACGCGTAAGCAGATCGAACAGGAGATCGTGGAAACAGGCAAGCGTACCGTGATCGACCTCGGACTGCATAATATGCACCATGAGCTGATCCGCATGGTGGGAAGGATGAAATATCGTTCCTCATACGGACAAAACCTGCTACAACACTCTATCGAGGTAGCCAACCTCTGTGCCACCATGGCATCGGAGCTCGGGCTGAATCCCAAGATCGCCAAAAGAGCAGGGCTGCTGCACGATATAGGCAAGGTGCCCGATAGTGAGCCGGAACATCCACATGCTATCCTCGGGATGAAATTGGCAGAGAAGTACAAGGAGAAACCCGATGTATGTAATGCCATTGGTTCCCACCATGATGAGGTAGAAATGGAGTCTCTCATCGCACCCCTGGTACAGGTTTGTGATGCAATCTCAGGAGCACGTCCGGGAGCACGTCGTGAAGTTGCAGAAGCATATATCCAACGCCTTAATAAGCTGGAAGAGCTTGCACTGACATACCCGGGCGTTGTCAAGACCTATGCCATTCAGGCAGGCCGTGAGCTACGTGTTATCGTAGGTGCAGAAAAGGTATCGGATAGCGATGTGAACCAGATCTCTTTAGACCTCTCAAGGAAGATCCAGGATGAAATGACCTATCCCGGGCAGATCAAGATCACAGTAATCAGGGAAACCAGGGCGATTAATTACGCAAAGTAGTTGTTGCAGTCAGAAGTCAGAAGACCGAAGAACGAAGTTTGAAATTCAACTCCTCAAGTATACAAAAAACCCGGCAGATTTTCTGCTGGGTTTTTTGATTTGCAATTCTGTATTTACACTATACGATTTATTTTTAAACGACCCCGGCGGGGTCGAACGTTTGTAGCCCCGGGTGAAACCCGGGGCGGAAGTGACGAAGATGCACCTCTCCCCCTGGCCCCGAGTACTCGGGGAAAAGGGGGGTGGGGGGTTAAGGGGGTGAGGTTTGTTGCGCCCCTACAGGGCGCTGTTTTTTAATCGCTGTCTTTTGCTATCGGCATCCGGCCCCGATGGGGCCGGCATTGTCATATATCTATGTTTTTCGTATCTTAGCTGAACAGAGGATTACGATACACCCAAAAACCGACATCATGAATAAAAAGGTTCTCCCCTACAGGCAGACGTTTCTTACGTTGAAGGTTATAATTTCTTCATTTATCTTTATCGTCTTATCAACAAATATCCTTCAGTCACAATGTCCTCAATTTATTAGCGTATCGACACAAGCTGAAATTGATAATTTTCTGATTGATTATCCTAATTGTACTGAGATTGAAGAATATGTTAGCATATGGTCAGGTGATGACATTGTCAATTTGGATGGCTTGAGTAATATTGTATCGATAGGAGGATGGTTAAACATAAGTAGCTGTCCTATTTTGGAGAATATTGATGGATTATCTAATCTTTCACACGTGGGACAATCCATAACGGTTGAACACTGCAATATTCTTGATGATCTAGTTGGACTAGGGAATGTGGCATCCTACAACGGTCTTGAAATTATAGGGTGTGATTCTTTGGTGAGCCTTAATGGCCTTGAGAATATATCATCGACAGCAAGTATGTTCAAGATTGATTGGTGCCAATCATTAACTGATTTAACGACCTTTCCTAATTTGGGTTATATTGATGGAAATGCCTCTATATCAGGATTGACCTCTTTGGCAAACATATCAGGACTCGAAAACCTAGATTCTATTTCAGGTTTTTTGTCTCTACATGAAAATCACGTATTGACATCAATTGATGGCCTGGAAAGTCTTATAGCTGTTGGTGGTGGACTAAGTTTATATAAAGGCTATACTCTCGAAGATATAGGTGGATTAAGTGGTTTGAAATCAATAGGTTCAAATCTAGAAATCAATAAATGTAATAGTCTGATATCACTATCAGGTCTAGACAGCCTAACACATATTGGGGGTAGCATACTCGTAGACGAAAACAACTCCTTACAATCCCTGTCAGGCATCGACAACATTGAAGCGGAGTCAATACAGAACCTCAGTATTACCTACAACCCACAGCTATCAACCTGCGAGGTTCAGAGCGTTTGCGATTACCTTGCTAACCCCAATGGTGATATACAGATATATGTAAATGCTACAGGATGCAACAACAGTGTGGAGGTAACTGAAGCCTGTACAGTGGGTATACCTGAGAAGGCATCAGATACTCCACTAACAGCCTACCCCAACCCCTTCACCACCTCCACAACCATCGAGTACGAGCTGACTGAGCCATCCCATGTTCAGCTAACCATATACAATGCCATAGGAGAGACGATTTATGAGGCAGTAGATTGTTTGATGCTACAGGGGATGCATACCTTCACATGGAGACCTGAAGGACTTCCTGAAGGCATGTATTATGCTGTGCTGAGGAGTGTGGAAGGAGTGAGTGTCGTGAAGATGGTGAAGTAATAAATTGTCAATTCTGTATTCTTTATTTTTCAATGCTTTACAATATTGAAAATCAAATTTACAATTTCACATACAGAATACAGAATCCCAAAATCTACTCCTCTTCCGGAGCAGTAGCCGCTTGTTGTTCTTCGAATTGCTTGATAAGCTCTTCAGGGCTTTTACCGAGATTTTGGATGGATACCTCCGCATCATCGGCAAATTCATTGTCGGGATAACGCTCTATAAACTCCAGGTAGATGGCTTCTGCACTTGCAAGATCACCCAGGTAGTTTTCATAAACATAGCCTTTCAGGAACAAGCATTCCGGTACCTTGCGAAAATCAGGATACTCATTAATGACCCTGTCATATAAGAGGATGGCTCTCTGGCCTTCCCCCAGGTTCAGGCAAAACTCAGCGCCTTTAAAGAGATATTCCACTGCCATAGTATCCTCAGGATAGCTATCGGTAAAGCTGACATACATGTCAACGAGTTCAATGGCCTTCTCTTTGTCGACGAAGCCGTTGTCAGCAGAAAAGAGTTCATCTTCGACAGCATTGATGTTGGAAGCGTCTGTATCACGGGCAGGCTCGCATGATACGATGGTGGCCAGAAGGACCAGCATTAAAAGTGTGTTTCTCAGGATAGTCATGTTTATTTGTTTTATGTTATTTTCTTTTTTTCGGTTTAAGGGGAAATATCATTTTATAATCCACATCGATATTGCCTGTGGAGATATCATTCAGCTTTCTTTTCAGAAGCACTTTACGTAACGGGCTGACCTTTTCCACAAAAATAGTTCCTTCGATATGGTCATATTCGTGCTGGATGATACGGGCCATCACACCTTCATAAGTCTCTTCAATAATGTTGAAGTCCTTATCCTGGTATTCCAGGAGTATCTTAGGCTTCCTGATAATGTCTTCCCTCACGCCGGGAACACTCAGGCAGCCTTCATTAAAACTCCACTCTTCTCCGCTTTCCTCAAGGATGTACGGATTGATAAAAACCTTTTTAAACTCCGTTACTTCAGGATAATCTTCAGCATAAGGGGTTGCGTCTACAATGAACAGCCTTATCGACTGGTTCACCTGCGGGGCGGCCAGGCCTACACCGGAGGATGTATACATGGTCTCAAACATATTTTCTATCAGTTCATCCAGTCCCGGATGACCTGCATCTATCTCTTCAGCAACTTTTCTGAGCGTTGGATGTCCGTATGCTGTAATGGGTAAAATCATTTCTATCTCTTATTTTCCTGTTCTCATATCGAGGTAAGTCTGCAGTATGATGGCTGCACTCACCTTATCGACCAGACTTTTGTCCTGCCTGTTCTTCTTGCTGACGCCTGAATCCAGGATCGCCATCGAAGCCAGCTGTGATGTGAAGCGTTCATCAACCCGCTCGATCTTCATATCCGGAAATACTTTGCGTACTTGTTTTATGAATGGAGCAATGTACTTTTCCGCTTCTGAAGCCGTATAATCCATCTGCTTTGGCTCACCTATCACCAAACAATCAACGTTCTCTTCAGCAATATATTTTTTCAGGAACACATGAATTTCATGGGTGGGCACTGTAGTAAGGGGGCTGGCGATCATGCCTAAAGGATCGGTAACAGCAATGCCGCAACGCTTTCTTCCGTAATCGATGGCCATGATCCTGCCCATACCTTGTTTTCTTCAATAATTAATTTGTATGCTTGAAAATCCATGCAAATTTACTTTTTTTCTTGCTGTCAGCCATGCAACCGGCATTCTCAAGCGAAAAATGCCTAATTTTGAATAGCATAAACATACCGATATGCCTGAAAACTTAAAGAAGATCATAGAGCATGCCTGGGAGGATAGGTCCGCCCTGGATCAGGATGAAATCCGGGTGGCCATCCGCCGCGTTATCGAATTGCTTGACAAGGGTGAACTGCGCGTGGCAGAACCCCATGGAGATGAATGGAAGGTGAATGAGTGGGTCAAGAAGGCCGTGATACTCTATTTTCCTATCAGTGAAATGTCAACCTCCAATGCTGGGCCTTTGGAGTTTCATGATAAGATAGACCTGAAAAAGAACTATGAAGAGCTGGGCGTTCGTGTAGTTCCGCATGCTGTGGCCCGTTATGGTTCATATATCAGCAAGGGCGTAATATTGATGCCGTCCTATGTCAATATCGGTGCCTATGTGGATGAAGGGAGTATGGTAGATACCTGGGCCACCGTTGGCTCATGTGCACAGATCGGCAGGAACGTACACCTCAGTGGCGGTGTCGGAATAGGAGGGGTGCTGGAACCGGTACAGGCAGCACCTGTGATTATTGAGGATAACTGCTTCATCGGCTCCCGCTCCATTGTGGTAGAAGGGGTCAGGGTAAGAAAAGAAGCTGTACTTGGTGCCAATGTGGTACTTACAAAGTCAAGCAGGATCATCGATGTTTCCGGTGATCAGCCCGTTGAATACAAGGCAGAGATACCGGAGCGCTCGGTGGTGATACCCGGCAGTATTCCGAAGCAATTTCCTGCCGGAGAATTCCAGGTTTCATGTGCACTCATTATTGGCAAAAGAAAGGCATCGACTGACCTGAAAACTTCTCTCAACGATGCTTTGCGTGAATATGATATACAGGTATAAGGGCAGGCCGTGAAAAAGATACTCATCATACAAACAGCTTCCATCGGGGATGTCATCCTGGCAACTCCATTACTGGAAAACCTGCACAGCAAGTATCCGGATGCCATCATTGATATGATGGTAAAAAAAGGCACTGAATCCCTCTTTGCTTCTCATCCATACCTTGGCAAATTGTATATATGGAATAAGTCTGAGCATAAGCTGAGAAACCTGTATGATATACTGAAAGAGATACAATCAGAGCGCTACGATCTTCTCATAAATGTACAACGATTCTTCCTCACCGGATTGGTGGCGGCCTTCTCCCGGGCTAAAAAAACTATCGGCTTCGACAAAAACCCCTTTTCGCCCTTTTTCTCCCGACGGGTGAAGCATAAGATCAAGCAGGGAAGGTATCATGAAACGGAAAGGAACCTGCTTCTCATTGATCATCTGGTGAAGGATCCGGAAATACGGCCTGCATTGTATCCGTCACAGCAGGATGATGCCCTCACCTCACAATATAAGACACATCGCTACATTTGTGTTGCTCCGGCATCCCTCTGGGAAACCAAGCAATATCCGGCCGACAAATGGATAGAGTTCGTGAAGGCTGCCCCGGAAGAGCTATACGTATATTTTCTCGGATCATCTGACGATCGCGAGCTTTGCGATAAGATCATGATGGCCTCCGGGCATAAAAACAGCATGAACCTGGCCGGGAAACTGAAATTATTGGAAACAGCATCCCTGCAGAGAGATGCCCTGATGAATTTCGTAAATGATTCGGCCCCCATGCACCTGGCTTCTGCCGTGAACGGGGCTGTGACAGCTGTTTTCTGTTCGACTATCACGGATTTCGGTTTCGGTCCCCTGTCGGATGATTCAGCTGTTGTAGAAACGAAAAAACAACTTGATTGCAGGCCCTGCGGATTGCATGGTTTGCGGGAATGCCCTGAAAAACATTTTGATTGTGCATATACGATCATGAAAGAAGATTTGCTCAAGAGGATCGAATAGTATTAATTTTGCAGTGGTGAAAGAAGAAATAAAAAATACACTGAAATGCCTGGAAGAAGGGAAACTCATCCTTTATCCTACCGATACTATATGGGGTGTTGGCTGTGATGCCACCAACTACCAGGCTGTAGACCGCATCTATAGTCTCAAGCAAAGAATAGAAACG
Source organism: Bacteroidota bacterium (assembly GCA_003648575.1). The sequence goes on along the minus strand of QMPN01000070.1, from coordinate 2,598 downwards.
AAAAGCATGATCATCCTCCTTGATGATGCTGCTAAACTGCCTGAATACGTTGATGTGGTTCCCGATATCACCATGGACCTGGTGGACAGTATAGAAACGCCCCTTACCGTCATTTTTAAAGGGGCTAAGGGCCTGGCAAAAAATGTGATTGCCTCTGACGGGAGTATCGCCATCCGGATAACACGGGACCCCTTCTGTAAACAACTTATCGCTGATTTCGGCAAACCCATTGTTTCTACTTCTGCCAATGTTTCAGGGACCATCGATCCCATTACATTTTCACAAATACCTATGGTAATAAAGAACGGGGTGGATTATATCGTTGATCATCATCGCGACAGGATCGTGAAAGCCAGGGCATCCCGCATCATTAAACTTGAGCCCAACGGAGAGTTCACCGTCATTAGAAAGTAAGATGTTAAAAGCAGCCATCATACAGTTTGCTCCTTTTCTGGGCGATGTAGAAAAAAATTCAGCGCTGATTGCTGAATTGCTTGAACAGACCCATGATGCAGATCTTGTAGTTCTGCCTGAGCTGGCATTTACGGGATACAACTTTACATCCGTCGAGATGGCCCACAAGCTGGCTGAAGTGCCGGAGGAGAGCAGTATTGTGACGATGCTTCATGAAGTGGCAAGCAAAAATGCACAGTATATCATCAGCGGTTTTAATGAGATGGCAGGGGAGATACTGTATAATTCCTCCCTGCTAGTTGGCCCCGAGGGCTTGATGGGATGCTATCGTAAGATGCACCTTTTCATGAATGAGAAAGACATTTTTCAGCCCGGTGACAGTCAACTGGAAGTCTTCGACATCGGATTCTGCAAGCTGGGCATGCAGATCTGCTTCGATTATCTTTTCCCTGAGCCCTGGCGCGTCCTCGCACAGGAAGGGGCTGAGGTCATCATACACCCTTCAAACCTGCTTACACAGAATGCTATGAAGGCCATGCCGGGCATAGCTCTTATGAATAAAGTTTTTACCATCACCGCAAACAGGATTGGAACCGAAGGTGAACTGACCTTTAATGGAAACTCTATGATCCTCAGCCCTTCAGGCGATGTGCTTGCAAAGGCTTCTTCCGACAATATTGAGATCCTTCGGCTCGAAATTAATCCTTCCCTTGCTCATAATAAGATGATCACTTCCCGTAATCATGTCTTCGACGATAGAAGGCCTGAACAATACAGGGGTGATAGTTGTTAGCATTTTAAATAACATTATTTATTATTTAGATGACGGATGGGTAAAGCGATTTTATCCACTTAAGCAATAGAGATCATGTACAGAAACAAGCGCTTGAAGATCCAAAGGGAAGATAAGATCTATAATATTAAATCCACTGACAAAAAAACCCTCGAACACTGGTATTACCTGATGACACTGGGGCGTCAGCTGGACAATAAAGCACCGAATTATCTCAAGCAGGCCCTCGGCTGGTCATACCATGCACCCTATGCAGGTCATGACGGGATACAACTTGCCATTGGGCAGGTGTTTGATAAGGAACAGGACCATATGTTTCCTTATTACAGGGACATGCTCACCACTATCTCTGCCGGCCTGTCGGCAGAAGAGATCATCCTTAACGGATTATCGAAAAAAGATGATGTCGCCAGTGGCGGAAGGCATATGTCCAACCATTTTGCCAAACCCGAATGGAATATCCATAATGTTTCATCCTGCACAGGAAACCATACCCTGCATGCTGTAGGCGTTGCAAGGGCGATAAAATATTATGGGGGCGATGGTGTTGCCATCAGCTCACAGGGAGAATCCTCTACTTCTGAAGGTTATGTATACGAAGCCATCAACGGGGCAAGCAACGAAAAGCTGCCGGTGATCTTTGTGTTCCAGGACAATGAATATGGTATTTCTGTGCCAAAGGCGGACCAGACTGCCAATCCATATGCAGCAACCAATTTCGAAGGCTTTAAAAACCTGGAGATCATTTACTGCAACGGTAAAGATGTTTTCAATTCCATGAATGCCATGACCCTGGCAAAGAAATATGTAAAGGAGAAAGGGCATCCCGTAATCGTCCACGCCAATTGCGTGCGTATGGGATCTCATTCAAACTCCGACAGGCATGAGCTCTACCGTGATGAGGCAGAGCTCTCAGAAGCTATAGGGCAGGATCCTTTGAAGAGATTCAGGGAAAGGCTGATCTATTCAGAGGTATTTACCGAGGCCGAGCTGGATGGACTGGATAATAAAGCTAAGAAAGAGATCTCGGCAGCACATAAAAAAGCTATTGTAGCTCCTGATCCTGATCCGGCATCTGTGTTTGATTTTGTGATTCCTGATCCATATATCCCGGAAAAATTCAAAGATGGACTGCCCGATGGAAGCGGAGCATCCATGCGCTTTATCGATGCACTGAACACCACGCTGAAAGAAGAATTCAGGAAGAATCCCAATACTTTTATCTGGGGACAGGATGTAGCCAATAAAGAAAAAGGCGGAATCTTCAATGTGACCAAGGGGATGCAGCAGGAATTTGGCAAGGGGCGTGTATTTAATGCGCCCATCGCGGAAGATTTTATCGTTGGTACTGCCAATGGTATGAGCAGGTATGGAAAAGATATCCGCATTGT
>QMPN01000069.1 GCA_003648575.1 Bacteroidota bacterium | reverse complement strand
CGGGATCCGCCGTGTTCCCTGTACCAGTAGAATGGTAAGCAGGATAACGAATACCAGTATTGCGATCTCAATGATGAAATACACCAGTCCTCCACCTTGCTCTTCAAGACGGGAAATAAATTCACCTACCAGTGCGAATGGCAGTCGCGCAATAATACCGATCATAATGATCAGTGAAATACCGTTTCCGATACCTTTATCGGTGATCCTTTCACCCAGCCACATCACGAACATAGTCCCTGATATCAGTATCACTGTTGACGACACCCAAAAGAAGGGCGACACCATGGTGCCTTCAAAAGGCATGATTGCGGTGATCGATCCATCGGGGTTACGCAGCTGGCTTACCAGGTTGGCGATATACGCCTGTGCCTGGAAACCGGTGATCAGGATGGTCAGGTAACGAGTGATCTGGTTGATCTTCTTCCTTCCGCTTTCTCCTTCTTTCTGTAACTTCTGGAAGTAGGGGATAGCCATACCCAACAACTGCACCACAATAGATGCAGAAATGTAAGGCATGATCCCAAGGGCGAAGATCGATGCACGAGAGAATGAACCTCCGGAGAACATATCCAGCAGTCCCATGAGGCCTGAGCCACTTGCTTGGGCCGTCATGCCTGCAAGTTCAGAGGGGTTCACACCGGGGAGCACAACATACGAGCCCAGGCGATAGATCAGGATAATACCAATGGTATAAAGGATCCGGTTCCTGAGTTCCTCTATCTTATAAATATTTCGTATTGTTTGTATTAACCTTTTCATTAAAGTTAAAGTTTTATGGCAACGCCACCCTGGGCTTCAATTGCACTGATTGCTTTTTCAGAAAATGCATGTGCTTTTACTTCAAGCTTCATGCTCAGTTCTCCACGTCCGAGGATCTTAATGAGATCTTTCTTGGAAGCCAGTCCGTTATCGACGAGCACCTTCTGATCAATACTTTTAAGCTTTTTATCCTCAGCCAGTTTCTGAAGGGTGTCTATATTGATACCGTGGTATTCCACCCTGTTGATATTCTTGAACCCGAATTTAGGTACACGCCTGTACAATGGCATTTGTCCGCCTTCAAATCCTGGCTTTCTGCTATATCCTGACCTGGATTTTGCGCCTTTATGGCCACGTGTGGAAGTGCCACCCTTTCCAGAGCCTTGACCGCGGGCAATACGCTTTCTGTTCTTTGTTGAACCTTTAGCCGGTTTAAGATTACTTAAATCCATTTTTTATCTGTTTATGCTGTTATTTTTTCTCTTCTACAATTTCAATCAGGTGCAATACCTTATTGATCATTCCCTGGACCTGAGGAGAAACTTCCACTTCGATAGTTTGGTTTAATCTCTTAAATCCCAGGGCTGTGAGCGTCCTTTTCTGGCGTTCCGGCCTTCCAATGCCGCTTCTTACCTGTTTTATTCTGAGTTTTTTCATTGCGCTTACAAATTGCTTTACAGAAACATTATTAGCCGTTGAACACCTTGTTAACATCAATTCCTCTGAGTTCTGCTATGGTATGGGCATCGCGGAGCTTTACGAGTGCGTCGATGGTTGCTTTTACCACAGAGTGAGGGTTTGATGATCCTTTGGATTTCGCGAGCACATCTTTAATACCTACGCTTTCGAGTACGGCACGCATCGCACCACCGGCAATTACACCGGTACCCGGAGCAGCCGGCTTGATGAAAACCTGTGCACCACTGTATTTTCCGGTTTGTTCGTGAGGGATGGTTCCCTTGAGTACCGGTACCTTGACGAGGTTTTTCTTGGCATCATCAATGCCTTTGGCAATGGCAGAAGTAACTTCTTTTGCCTTACCGAGGCCATGGCCTACAACACCATTCTCGTTTCCAACTACCACAATGGCAGAAAAACTAAAAGTCCTGCCACCTTTGGTAACCTTGGTAACACGCTGTATGCTGACGAGCCTGTCTTTAAACTCGATCTCGCTTGATTTTACTCTTTTAACGTTAACGTTTGACATAATCAATTAAAATTTAAGTCCGCCTTCTCTGGCAGCTTCTGCCAATGATTTAATTCTTCCATGATACAGGTATCCGTTCCTGTCGAAAATAACTTGCTGGATCCCTGCTTCTTTTGCTTTTTCCGCGATCAATAGTCCGACCAGTTTGGCCTGCTCGATCTTAGGTACCTTTTTTTCAACGATCCCTTTTTCACGGGATGATGCAGAAACAAGGGTTTTTCCCTCTGCATCGTCGATCAACTGGGCATAGATTCCTTTGTTGCTCCTGAAAACAGTAAACCTTGGGAGGCTTGCAGTTCCGGGGGTGATGGAATTTCTGATCCGCATTTTGATCCTGTACCTTCTGTACTCTTTCCTGTCTTTTATCTTCTTCATCCTTTCAGGATTTTATTTATTCTTAGCTAAATATTATTCTGCAGCTGCTTTACCGGCTTTTCTCCTGATCTGCTCGCCCTGGAACAGTATCCCTTTACCCTTATATGGTTCGGGTTTACGGAATGACCTGATCTTGGCTGCGACCTGGCCGATAAGCTGTTTGTCGTGTGATTTCAATGTGATGGTAGGATTCTTTCCCCTTTCAGTAACAGTTTCTATTGAGACCTCCTGTGGGAGTTCCAGAAAGATACTGTGAGAATATCCCAGTGCCAATTCCAGAACCTGTCCTTTAGCATTTGCTTTATACCCTACACCAACAAGTTCCTGTATGATTGTATAGCCTTCAGAAACTCCAATAACCATGTTGTTTACCAGGGCCCTACTAAGACCGTGTAGTGCCTTGTGATCTTTTGAATCACTGGGTCTTCCAATGGTCAGTTTGCCGTCTTCTACCTTAAGGTCCATATCCTTATTGATCTGCTGTTGCAGTTCTCCGAGTTTACCTTTCACGGTCACCATATTATCGTCTGAGATGTTGATCTCAACACCTTCCGGAACAGTGATGGGTAATTTTCCTATACGTGACATATCTTTTACTCCTGTATTAACTTACGTAACATAAAATTTCACCGCCAACCTTTTCATCCCTTGCTTCTTTATCGGTCATCACACCTTTGGAAGTTGAAAGGATGGCAATACCAAGCCCGTTCAAAACTCTCGGGAGCTTGTCGGCCCGGACATATTTTCTAAGACCGGGCTTACTGATCCGGTCGAGTTTGTTGATGGCTGCCTGTTTTGTCACAGGGTGATACTTCAGTGCAATCTTAATGGTGCCCTGTACAGTGTCATCATCATCATCGAATTTATAGTTCAGGATATATCCCTTCTCGTGCAATATCTTGGTGATGTCCTTTTTGATATTGGAGGCCGGGATCTCTACAATCCTGTGGTTTGCCAGTACTGCGTTCCTGAGCCTGGTCAAATAATCTGCAATTGGATCTGTCATCTCACTTATTCTTTAATATATTACCAGCTAGCTTTTCTAATTCCCGGGATGAGGCCCTGCAAGGCCATTTCCCTGAAGTTGATACGTGAAACACCGAATTGACGCATATATCCTTTAGGCCTTCCGGTGAGGCTGCATCTGTTATGCATGCGTACCGGGGATGCGTTTTTCGGAAGCTTTTGCAATCCGGCGTAGTCGCCATTTGCAAGCAGCTCTGCTCTTTTTTTAGCATATTTTGCTACGAGCTTTGCCCTTTTCACTTCACGGGCTTTCATTGATTCTTTAGCCATGTTCTAACTGTTTTGATTTTTAAACGGTAATCCAAATTCTTTTAATAATGCCAGAGCTTCCTTGTCGGTCCTGGCAGAAGTAACGATGGTGATATCCATTCCGTTGATCTCACCTATTTTATCGATATCGATCTCCGGAAAGATGATCTGTTCCGTAACACCGAAAGTATAATTGCCTCTTCCGTCGAAGCCTTTGTCACTGATACCCCTGAAGTCTCTGACCCTGGGAATGGCAACAGCCACAAGCCTGTCAAGGAATTCGTACATCTTATCACCCCTGAGGGTAACCCTGACTCCGATAGGCATTCCTTTACGGAGCTTAAAGTTTGAGATATCTTTCTTTGATTTTGTGGCAACGGCACGTTGTCCTGTGATAATGGTCATTTCATCCAGACCTTTATCGAGGAGTTTCTTGTCTACAATAGCCTTGCCGAGTCCCTGGTTCACAGCGATCTTCTGGATCTTAGGTACCTCCATATGGTTCCTGTATGCAAACTGCTTGGTCAGCGCAGGAACGATCTCGTCGAAGTACTTGGTTTTAAGTCTTGGTGTATATTCCATTATTTAATGACCTCCCCTGATTTTTTTGAAACCCTGACGGTTTTGTTGGTCTTTTCATCTATTTCCCTTTTAATCCTGGTGGCGTTTCCTTTTCCGTCAACCAGTTTCAGATTGGAAATATGGATAAAGGCTTCCTTTTTTAGGATTCCACCCTTAGGATTGTCGGCATTTGGCTTGGTGTGCTTGCTTACCTGGTTCGCACCTTCTACGATGGCTTTGTAGGCTTTAGGGTCTACTACGAGTACCCTTCCCTGCATGCCTTTTGATTCGCCGGTAATAACCATCACCGTATCGCCTTTCTTAATATGTATCTTACTTGCCATGTTAAATATTTTTTTCCTGTTAAAGCACTTCAGGTGCCAGAGAAACGATTTTCATAAATTTCTTATCCCTTAATTCTCTGGCAACGGGTCCGAAAATACGGGTTCCGATCATTTCCCCTGTCGGATTCAACAGCACAACGGCGTTGTCGTCAAAGCGGATATATGAGCCATCCGGGCGTCTGATCTCTTTTCTTGTTCTGACCACAACCGCTCTGATCACGCTTCCTTTCTTGACATTGCCGGAAGGAAGTGCACTTTTAATAGTTACTACGATCTGGTCGCCGATGGATGCATACCTTCTTTTGGTTCCACCCAGGACGCGGATACAGAGTACTTCTTTTGCACCACTGTTATCAGCTACTGACAGTCTTGATTCTTGTTGTATCATTTTTACTTAGCTCTTTCAACGATTTCTACTAACCTCCAGCATTTGTTCTTGCTCAGGGGCCTGGTTTCCATGATCAGCACAGTATCTCCGATGTTGCATTCATTTTTTTCGTCGTGGGCAATGAACTTCGTGCTTTTCTTTACGAATTTCCCGTAAATAGGATGTTTTTCCTTGCGGGTAACCAGCACTATGATGGACTTGTCCATCTTGTTGCTCACAATGACCCCGGTTCTTTCTTTTCTAAGATTTCTTTCCATCTTATTGATTATTATTGTCTTCTTCTAATTGTCTTCTTCTCAACTCGGTTTCCATCCTGGCGATGGCTTTTTTGAAAAACTTGATCTTGTTAGGGTTTTCCAGTGGAGATACTGCGTGGTTCAGCTTAAGCTTAACCAGCTGTTTCTTATCTTCTTCCAACCTTTCGGTCAGCTCTACGGTACCCAGTTCTTTGATAACTTCCTGTTCCATTATTGTGCTTGTTTATTATTCAACGTAGTCTCTTCTTACAACAAATTTACATTTCACCGGAAGTTTTTGGGCTGCCAGTCGCAGGGCCTCCCTGGCAATATCCAGGGGAACGCCTTCTGCTTCGAAAAGTATCCTGCCGGGGCTAACCCTTGCAACGAAATATTCAGGTGCACCTTTTCCTTTACCCATACGTACTTCCGCAGGTTTTTTTGTCACCGGCTTGTCAGGAAAAACCCTGATCCAGAGCTGTCCTTCACGTTTCATATGACGCGTAACAGCCTGACGAGCAGCTTCTATCTGTCGTCCGGTGAGCCAGCATTCTTCCATAGACTTGATGCCGAAAGAACCAAAGGCAAGCTGATTGCCACGCTGGGCATTACCTTTCATGCGGCCTTTCTGCTGCTTTCTGTACTTGGTTTTCTTTGGCTGTAACATTTATTTATGTTTTATTATATTATACAAATCTCTTATCTTCTTCTTCCACCCGGGCGTCCGCCGCCTTTCCTTGGAGCATGTTTCTTCTGTCCTTCGCTGAGTGACGGAACCAGTTCCGGTTTGCCATATATCTCACCTTTACAGATCCAGACTTTAATGCCGATCCTGCCATAAGTGGTATGGGCTTCAACCTTGGCATAGTCGATATCGGCACGTAAGGTATGCAGTGGTGTACGGCCGTCTTTGTATTGCTCGCTGCGGGCCATTTCCGCTCCACCCAGCCTGCCTGAGATAACAACCTTGATACCTTCAGCGCCAATACGCATGGTGGAGGCGATCGAGGTCTTGATAGCACGACGGAAAGAGATCCTTCCTTCGATCTGCTTGGCAATGGAGTTGGCTACGATAGTTGCATCCAGCTCCGGGCGCTTGATCTCGGAGATGTTGATCTGAATCTCTTTTTTGGTCAGCTTTTTTAACTCTTCCTTCAGCTTATCCACTTCGGAGCCGCCTTTACCAATGATGATACCCGGACGGGCAGTAAAGATGGTAACGGTAACCAGCTTGAGCGTACGCTCAATGATGATCTTTGAGATCCCGGCCTTTACCAGACGGACGGTAAGGTATTGGCGGATCTTGTGGTCCTCAAGCAGTTTGTCGCCGAAGTTCCTTCCACCGTACCAGTTGGAATCCCATCCTTTGATGATCCCTAAGCGAAGTCCTATTGGATTAGTTTTTTGTCCCATTAATAGTATCTTTTGTATTTTATATTCTAGTTTTCAACCAATTCTGTTTTGCTGTCCACCACCAGTGTTACATGGTTCGAACGCTTCCTGATCCTGTGGGCCCTGCCCTGTGGTGCAGGACGGATCCTTTTCAGCATCCTTGCACTGTCAACAAAGATCTCTTTGATATACAGGTTGCTTTCTTCGATTCTTACACTCTCATTCTTAGCTTGCCAGTTGGCAATAGCCGAACGCAACAGTTTATGAACAGTCTTAGAAGCTTCCTTGGGTGAATGTTCAAGTACACTGAGTGCAGACATTACATCCATTCCCCTGACCAGGTCGGCTACCAGCCTCATTTTTCTTGGAGATGTAGGGCAATTATTCAGCTTGGCAAAATACTGGCTTTTCCTGGCTTCTTTTAATTGCTCAGCACGATTTCTTTTTCTGGCTCCCATTATGCTTATCTTTAATATTTTCTAATTATCTTCTGCCTTTATCCTTGCTTCCGGCATGTCCCCTGAACTGGCGGGTGGGGGCAAACTCCCCAAGCTTATGGCCTACCATGTTCTCGGTAATATAAACCGGGATGAATTTGTTCCCGTTATGGACTGCAATTGTAAGTCCGACAAAGTCGGGAGAGATCATTGATGCCCTTGACCAGGTTTTGATCACGGACTTCTTTTTGCTCTCAGCCTGGTTCAGAACTTTCTTTTCCAGTTTGTAATGTATATAGGGTCCTTTTTTCAGCGAACGACTCATAGCGTGATGATATTAATTATTTTTTACGTCTTTCAATAATATACTTGTTGGATTTCTTCTTTTTCGACCTGGTTTTATAACCTTTCGCGGGCAATCCTTTCCTCGACCTCGGGTGTCCACCGGAAGCCCTTCCTTCGCCACCGCCCATGGGGTGGTCAACAGGGTTCATGGCAACGCCACGGGTTCTTGGACGGCGTCCAAGCCAACGTGAGCGGCCTGCTTTACCTGATTTCTCGAGCTGGTGGTCAACATTGGAAACCATCCCAATGGTTGCCCTGCAACTCTGAAGGATCATCCTTGTTTCCCCGGATGGAAGCTTGATCACTGCAAACTTTCCTTCACGGGTCATGAACTGGGCATATGATCCGGCACTGCGTGCAAGCTTTGCACCCTGGCCCGGCCTGAGCTCAATATTGTGAATGATAGTCCCGAAGGGGATCTCACTGAGGTACATCGTATTGCCAATATTTGGCGATACACCTTTGCCTGAAAGGACTTCCTGTCCTACTTCAAGTCCATGCGGTGCAACGATATACCTTTTCTCCCCATCCTTATAATACAGCAGGGCGATCCTGGCAGTACGGTTAGGATCATACTCTATTGATTTCACGGTTGCCGGAATATTTTCCTTTTCCCTTTTAAAATCAATGATCCTGTAGCGCTGCTTGTGGCCTCCCCCCCTGTAGCGGACAGTCATTTTACCTTCACTATTCCTACCACCGCTTTTTTTCATCGGAGCCAAAAGGCTCTTTTCCGGTGCGGAAGCAGTGATGTCGTCAAATGCGCTGATGATCTTGAAGCGCTGACTCGGTGTCGTTGGTTTGTATTTCTTTAAAGCCATCTATCTAAATATTGCTGTAAAAATCAATTGTTTCACCTTCGGCTACTGTGATAATAGCCTTCTTAAAGGATGCTGTTTTACCGCTAATGACCCCGGTCTTGGTAAACCTTGATTTGGTTTTACCCCTGTAGGTCATCGTGTTCACAGAAACCACATCCACCCCATAAAGCTCTTCAATAGCCTTCTTGATCTGGAGTTTATTGGCTTTCCTGTTCACGATAAAACCGTAACGGTTAAGGCTTTCACCCATTGCCGTCATCTTTTCCGTGATTACCGGTTTTATAATGATATCCATTGCTCTGTTATATTATGATTATGCTAAAATCTTTTCAATCTCTTTAATTGAGCTTTCAGCGATCAACAACTTATTGGCATGCAGAATGTCATAAGTATTCAGATTGTTTGCATTGATCACTTTGGCTGTTTGAATGTTCCTTGCCGAAAGCAAGATGTTTTCATCTGTTTCGGGAAGTACAAGCAGGGTTCTTTGATCCGTAAGGTCAAAATGTCCCAGCAGCTCAAGGAAGTTCTTTGTTTTGGGTTCATTAAAGCTGAAATCCTCAACAATAAGCACTTCTTTGTCTTTTATCTTATAGGTCAGGGCAGAGCGACGGGCAAGTTTCTTAACCTTTTTATTCAGTTTGAAACCATAATCCCTTGGATGAGGGCCAAATACCCTTCCACCACCGCGGAAGATAGGATTTTTGATATCCCCTACACGTGCAGCCCCGCTGCCTTTCTGGCGTCTCAGCTTGCGCCTGCTGCCTTTTATGGCATTTCTTTCTTTACTGCTGTGGGTTCCCTGTCGGCGGTTGGCCATGATCTGCCTGGTATCTAGCCAGATAGCATGATCATTAGGCTCTATCTCAAAGATCGCCTTGTCCAGCTTAACCTTACGGGTACTTTTTTCCCCGTTTGATTTATATATTACTAACTCCATCTTTCAACAATTACATATGAACCATTGGGGCCCGGAACGGCACCCTTAACCAAGATCAGGTTTTTTTCAGGTACGATCTTTACAACCTGCAGGTTGATGAGCTTTACCCTGTCACCACCGGTACGTCCACCCATGCGCATTCCCTTAAATACCCTGGAGGGGTACGAGGAGGCGCCGATAGAACCCGGAGCACGCAGCCTGTTATGCTGCCCGTGGGTCGCATCATTCACACCCTTGAAACCATGACGTTTAACAACGCCCTGGAAACCTTTACCTTTTGAGTAGCCTACAACATCAATAAATTCGCCTTCTTCGAAGATATCGACAGTAAGTACATCACCGTATTTCTTTTGATGACCTGCTTCAAACCTGGTGAACTCCGTGACGACCTTTTTAGGGCTTACACCGGCTTTTGCAAAGTGCCCCTTAAGGGCAGCGGTAGTATGCTTGTCCTTCTTGTCATCATAGGCTATCTGAATTGCATCATAGCCATCAATGTCTTTTGTTTTTACCTGGGTAACAACACACGGACCTGCCTCTATTACAGTGCAGGGTATGTTTTTTCCCGCATCGTCAAAGATGCTGGTCATCCCGATTTTTTTACCAATTATTCCTGACATTATTCTATCGTTTAAAACTTTATCACACTTTGATCTCAACTTCAACACCACTGGGAAGTTCCAGTTTCATCAAGGCATCGATCGTTTTACTTGTGGTGCTGTAAATGTCCAACAGTCTTTTATATGAACAGAGCTGAAACTGCTCTCTTGCTTTCTTGTTCACAAAAGTGGACTTGTTCACAGTAAAGATCTGTTTGTTTGTAGGCAAGGGGATAGGTCCGCTAACCACAGCTCCAGTGGACTTTACAGTTTTTACGATCTTCTCGGCTGACTTGTCAACCAAATTGTAATCGTACGATTTTAACTTAATTCTGATCCTCTGACTCACGATTTCTATATTTTAATAATTTACTACGTATCCTTTTACTTTAAACAGTACATCCTCAAGGATGTCTTTTGGTAACTCAGCATAATGAGAAAATTCAAGGTTTGCATTTCCACGCCCTGATGTAAGTGTACGCAAGGTTGTTACATACCCGAACATTTCGGCCAGTGGAGCCTTTGCACGAATTACCTGCAGACGGCTTACTGTAGATATCCCTTCCAGCTGCCCCCTTCTCTTGTTCATGTCGCTGCTGACTTCTCCAACATAAACATCAGGAGTGGTGATCACAACCTGCATGATGGGTTCCCGTAATACAGGGCCTGCTTTTTTACATGCTTCCCTGAAAGCCATTCCGGCAGCAGCTTGAAATGATAATGCATCTGAATCGACGGGGTGCTGGCTGCCATCAATGAGCCTTACCCTGAGGTTTTCCAGCTGGAAACCGGCCAATACACCATTCATCATAGCTGATTTAAAGCCTTTTTCAACAGCGTGGATATATTCCTTTGGTATCGCCCCTCCCGTGATGCCGTCGATGAACTGTAAGCCACGGACGCCATCTTCTGCAGGGCCGATCTCAACAGTGATATCGGCAAACCTGCCTTTACCACCGGTTTGTTTCTTATAGATCTCGCGATGAACAATGGTTTTGCTGACAGCTTCCTTATAAGCTACCTGCGGTGTTCCTTTGTTACAATCAATACCAAATTCCCTTTTTAACCTGTCTGTGAGAATGTCAAGATGAAGTTCGCCCATACCGCTGATGATGGTCTGCCCTGTTTCATCGTCAGTCCTGATAATGAATGTCGGGTCCTCCTCAGAAAGCTTTCTCAAACCAACATGCAGTTTGTCAACATCATCCTGAAATTTCGGCTCTACGGCCATGCTGATAACAGGCTCCGGGAATTTAATGTTTTCGAGCAGGAGGGGGTGCTTGATATCGGTCAGAGAGTCTCCGGTACGGATCACTTTGAAGCCAACAGCTACTCCGATCTCACCTGCATAAATATTTTCTACGGGATTGCGTTTATTAGCATGCATTTGCAATATGCGTGCAATCCTTTCTTTTTTATTGGTGTTTACATTGAGCACGGCAGATCCTGCTTTCAGGCTGCCGGAATATACCCTGAAGTAGGCAATTCGTCCGACAAAAGGATCAGTGGCAATTTTGAAGGCAAGCGCTGAGAAGGGTTCTTCTACAGATGCGCTCCTGGTTTCTTCTTTTTGGGTAAATGGATTTTCTCCGGTAACAGCAGGGATATCGAGCGGAGAGGGAAGGTAATGGATAATGGCATCGATAAGTTTTTGAACACCCTTATTTTTGAATGCAGATCCACAAAATACCGGGGTGATCTTTAACTCTATTGTTGCCTTGCGAACAGATTCGATTAGTTCTTCTTTAGAAATACTGTCGGGTGATTCCAGGTACTTATCCAGCAATGCTTCATTGTCTTCGGCTGCGCCTTCGATGATCTCTGCCCTGTATTTCGCAACGGTTTCTTTCAGGTCTTCAGGGATTGGGATCTCTGTGTATTTAACACCAAAGTCTTCTTCATCCCAGCTGTAGGCTTTATTTTCTACCAGGTCGACAAGCCCTGAGAATTCATCTTCTTCTCCGATGGGGATCTGCATGATCACCGGCTTGGCACCCAATTTTTCTTTGATCTGGCTTACAACACTGTAAAAGTCGGCTCCTGCACGGTCCATTTTATTTACAAAGCTGATCCGGGGCACATTATATTTATCGGCCTGGCGCCAAACGGTTTCTGATTGTGGTTCTACACCTCCAACGGCGCAGAAAAGTGCAACAGCACCATCAAGTACACGGAGTGAACGCTCTACCTCAACGGTAAAGTCGACATGCCCCGGGGTATCGATAATGTTGATGCGATATTTTTGTTCGTCAGTGGTCCAGTATACTGTTGTGGCTGCAGAAGTGATGGTGATGCCCCTTTCCTGTTCCTGGGCCATCCAGTCCATCGTTGCTGTGCCTTCGTGTACCTCGCCAACCTTATAATTGATACCGGTATAATACAATACACGCTCCGTTGTTGTGGTTTTACCCGCATCAATGTGAGCCAT
>QMPN01000068.1 GCA_003648575.1 Bacteroidota bacterium | reverse complement strand
GCCTACTGCCTACTGCCTACTGCCTACTGCCTACTGCCTACTGCCTACTGCCTACTGCCTACTGCTTACTGCCTACTGCCTACTGGTAACATGAAACCAATAGCTATTTCAAATTATTTTGAATAAAGTTTTGTCATTTCATAAAAAGCCCGTATTTTTGCAGCCCGAAATTATAAGTAGAAAAGCATGAAAAAGGATATCCACCCAACAGATTACAGGTTCGTTGTTTTTAAGGACATGTCGAACGACTATTCATTCCTTTCAAAATCGACCGTGAAGACCAAGGAAACCATCAAATGGGAAGATGGGAACGAATACCCGCTGATAAAGCTGGAGATCTCACACAAATCCCATCCTTTCTATACCGGGAAAATGCAGCTTGTGGATACAGCAGGCCGTGTTGACAAATTCCGCAACAGGTACAAAAAACACCTCGAGAAGAAAGACGAGAAATAATCTTTGGTTAAGAAAATATAGAGGCTGTCCGTTAAGGATGGCCTTTTTTTTTGCGCCCCTCATCCCACGAACCGCGTCCCGGAAAATGTAAAGCAAATGGTAAAAATTAATACCTTTGCTTCATTGTTCTATAAAGCATAAGTAATAATAATGAACTACATCATCTTCGATAATTTTAAAAGAAATTACCTCTTACCCCTCACTTTTACCCGCCCGGTAGGGGATATCCGTATCGGAATCCTTACCATCAGGGAAAAATGGGAACATTACCTGGGCGAAAAAACTTCATCGCTGACGGAAGACTACCTGAGCGTGAAGTTTCCAATTGTAAAGGGAGATGACAATATACTTATTAATGGTTCTGTGATGCCAAATCCGGAACTGGTGAAAGAAATTGGCAAAATAGGAATCAACCAGGCCCTGATGCAAGATGAGATCATCATTGCCATACGTGTGACTGCTAAGGATCTTGACAACCTGGATGATACAGACTTGATGGAGGAGCTTGAAACGGAAGTGAATTTTCTTAAGATAACCACCAGCTGGGAAATATTCAATAAGAATGATGCCGCGCTGAGAGCAGATTTTGAGATACTTACAAAGGGAAGGAAGTCGGAACCCCTGAGCGATACGAATACACTCATGGGAAGTGATATTTTTATTGAAAAAGGTGCCAAAATTGAATGCTCCATCCTGAACACCACCACAGGCCCGATATATATCGGAAAAGATGCTGAGGTCATGGAAGGCTCTGCGATACGTGGACCCTTTGCCCTTTGCAATAATTCAGTCGTTAAGATGAATGCAAAGATCTACGGTGCAACTACCGTGGGCCCTTATTCCAAGGTGGGCGGTGAACTCAATAATGTAGTCATCTTAGGACATTCAAACAAGGCCCACGATGGCTACCTTGGCAATTCTGTGATCGGCGAATGGTGCAACATGGGGGCTGATACCAACAACTCTAACCTGAAGAATAACTATGATATCGTAAAAATGTGGAGCTATCCCGATCAGACATTTGTTGACACAGGATTGCAGTTCTGTGGCCTGGTGATGGGTGACCATTCCAAATGCGGTATCAATACAATGTTTAATACAGGAACAGTGATTGGGGTGAACTCCAACATATTCGGAGCAGGGTTTCAACGGAATTTCATCCCTTCCTTTGCCTGGGGAGGAACCAAAGGCTTCGACAACTTCTCTCTGCTAAAAGCCATAGAAATTGCCAAACGCGTATATAGTCGCCGTGAAATCGAGTTTGATGAAACAGAACAGCACATAATGAGGTCGATCAAAGAACTAACTGCCATGAATACCTCGTATTAGTTCCGAGTGCCGGTTTTGTCATAAAACTCAAGTACTCTAAATACTTTAAGTACTCTAAATACTTTAAATACTCTAAATACTTTAAATACTCTAAGTACTCTAAATACTCTAAGTACTTTAATTACTCTAAGTACTTCAATTGGCACACTTCTTGACTAAATTCCCATATTGAAACATTGTGAAATATTACGGCATTTGTAAGTGCCTATTATGTAACAAACAATACGTATTTCAGTATAATATTTAAATTGTCTAACAGGACTACTTTTACTGACATACTGACACTTTGACCATACATGGATAACTTTACTGACAAGAATTTACTCGAATTCTCAGATCTTCTCGACGGCGATACAGAACTTATCCCATTGCTTTCCAACGAGGATGAAGCATTGATGCATACCGAAAAGATCCCTGATGAACTCCCCATACTCCCCTTAAGGAATAACGTGCTTTTTCCCGGTGTGGTAATCCCAATCACTGTTGGCAGGGACAAGTCCATCAAACTCATAAAAGATACCTACGCCGGTGATAAGACTATAGGTGTACTTTCACAGCGTGATATTGAAGTTGAAGATCCCGGAGCGGAAGACCTGTTTAATGTAGGTACAGTTGCCCAGATCATGAAGATATTGCAGATGCCCGATGGCAGCACCACGGCCATTATACAGGGAAAGAAGCGCTTCAGGATGATAGAGCTACATCAAACGGATCCTTATTTCAAGGCTAAAGTGGCTCCCTTCGAAACGCTCGAACATGAGATAGACAAAGAAGATAAAAGCTTTAAGGCTTTGATATCCACGGTGAAGGATATGGCCATGCAGATCATCAAAATGTCGCCCAATATTCCTTCCGACGCAGCCTTTGCGATCAAAAACATTGAAAGCCCTGTCTTCCTGGTCAATTTTGCTTCATCGAACCTGAATATAGAGATGAGGGAAAAACAGAAACTCCTCGAAATATCGGATTTGGTTGAGCGTGCCAATGAAGTTCTCAAGGCACTTAGCAGGGAGATGCAGGTGCTCGAATTGAAAAATCAGATCCAGGATAAGGTAAAGACCGACCTGGACAAGCAGCAGCGGGATTTCCTGCTTAACCAGCAGCTGAAGACCATTCAGGAAGAACTTGGTGGAAGCCCTTATGAGCAAGAGATCAATGAGATGAAAGAAATAGCATCTCATAAAAAGTGGTCGAAAGAGGTGGCAGATATCTTCGAAAGCGAGCTCAGAAAGCTGCAGAGGATGAATCCGCAGGCAGCTGAGTACTCTATACAGGTAAACTACCTCGAGATGCTGGTAGAACTGCCCTGGAATGAGTTCACTGAAGACAACCTGGATTTGAACAATGCCCAGCGTATTCTTGATGAGGATCATTACGGACTCCAAAAGATCAAGGAAAGGATCATCGAGCACCTGGCGGTGATCAAACTTAAAAAAGACCACAAAGCACCTATTCTATGCCTGGTAGGACCTCCTGGGGTTGGAAAGACATCACTTGGGAAATCTGTTGCACGTTCACTTGGCAGGAAATATATTCGTATGTCGTTAGGCGGTGTGAGGGATGAAGCAGAATTGCGAGGACACAGGAAAACTTATATAGGTGCCATGCCGGGCAGGATCATCCAGAACCTGAAAAAAGCCAAATCCTCGAATCCTGTGTTTGTTCTCGATGAGATCGATAAGGTGAGCGGAAATACCATTCAGGGTGACCCACAGGCTGCTTTGCTGGAGATTCTTGATCCTGAGCAAAATATAGAATTTCACGATAATTACCTGGAAGTGAATTATGATCTTTCCAAGGTAATGTTCATCGCAACAGCAAATACGTTGAATACGGTACATCCGGCACTTCGCGACAGGATGGAGGTAATCGACCTGAGTGGTTACTTGCTGGAAGAAAAGGTAGAAATTGCACGGCGCCATCTGCTTCCACGGCAACTGGATGAGCATGGCGTGAAAAAGAATCAGATGAGGTTCCCAAAGGACATCATCCGCAAGATCATCTCGGACTATACACGTGAAGCGGGGGTTCGCTCGCTCGAGAAATCGCTTGCCAAAGTCATAAGAAGCAATGTTAAGTTCATTGCGATGAATGAGAAATATAACAAAAAGGTTCTTCCTGAAGACATAAGGAAATTCCTTGGCCCTGTGAAGTTCCAGCGCGATCGTGTGCTGAGCAACCAGGTGGCCGGTGTAGTAACCGGACTGGCATGGACTGCAGTAGGTGGAGAGATACTCTTTATTGAGGTCAGTCTCAGCAGGGGCAAAGGCACACTAACGCTAACAGGTAACCTGGGCGATGTGATGAAGGAATCAGCTACGCTGGCATATGAATACCTCAAAGCACATGCCTCCATGCTGGGTATCAATGATGATGTTTTCGGTAAATGGAACGTACACATCCATGTACCGGAAGGTGCTACACCTAAAGATGGCCCATCGGCCGGAATCACCATGTTCACGGCACTGGCATCGGCATTTACACAACGCAAAGTGCGTTCAAAACTGGCAATGACCGGCGAGATCACCCTGAGAGGGAAAGTATTGCCTGTAGGTGGTATAAAAGAGAAGATACTGGCAGCCAAGCGGGCAAAGATCACCGATATTCTTTTATCGAAGGAAAACCTGAAAGATATCGAAGATATTCGCGAAGATTATATTTCCGGCCTTAAATTCCACTATCTTGATAATATGATTGATGTTGTGGACATTGCTTTGCTGAAAGTTAAAGTGAAATCACCCCTGGAACTGAACGTCCCTGATGTAGCTGTGAAAATGTGATCTTCATGGAATTCCTGCACCCATACTGGCTTTTTGGATTGTTGGCCATCAGTATTCCAATTATCATTCACCTGTTTAATTTCAGGCGGTATAAGAAGTTGTATTTTACCAACCTGAAGTTTCTGAAAAGTATCAAGAATGAGACCCGGAAGCAGCACAGGCTCCGTCATCTGCTCATCCTGATCAGCAGGATCCTGGCCATCACCTTTATAGTGCTTGCTTTTGCAAGGCCATATATTCCCGGACCGGAAGGGCAACAAAATGCCGCGGAACGATATGTGAGCATATACGTGGACAATTCGATGAGCATGCAGGCAGCTTCCAACGGAAGTAGTTTACTGGATGTGGCCAGAGCCAAAGCCAACGAAGTGCTTGATGCATATGGGTCATCAGATAGGTTTCAGCTAATGACCAATGATTTTCTGGGGAAGCATCAGCGCTATTATAATCGGGATGAGTTCAACACCTTGCTGGCGGAAGTGGAGATCAGTCCTGCATTTCGATCAATAACGGAAGTTTATGAACGTATGCAGGAAGCAGAGATCCCTGCTCAGGAAGCCATGGTGCATCAGTATTTCATTTCGGATTTTCAAAAAACATTTTTTGCTTCCGGTATATCGGAACCCGATACCGTGAACATGCTTTTTTATATTCCGTTGATCGATGAGGCCTATGGTAATATTTATATCGACAGCTGCTGGTTCGATAGCCCTTATAATCACATATTACAGCACCAAAGCCTATATGTTAGCCTGGTAAATTTATCCGCACTTGATCTTGAGAAGGTCCCTGTCAGGTTGATGATCAATGGTATACAGCGTGCACTTGGCACATTTGATGCCCCTGCCGGGGGGAAAACTACCCTGCAGTTGCCATTTACTAATAATGCAGCCGGACTGCAATTTGCTGAAGTGATGATAGAGGACTATCCTATCACCTGGGATGATCATTTTTATATAAACTGGACCGTGAAAGACAGGATTCCTGTACAAATTATCAGTGAATCAGATCCCGGATATTATTTTTCAAGCTTACTGGCCAATGATTCGGTATTCGAATATAAGCCCTATGAGATCAGTAAATTAGATTATAGCAGTTTTGCTGAAACAGATCTGATAGTCCTGGATAACATTAGTAGCCTGTCTTCAGGCTTAAGCAATGAATTGGAGAAGTTTATATCCTCCGGAGGAAGCCTTTTCATGATTCCGGGTGAAGATGCCGGGATCGATACTTATAATAAACTTTTGTTCAAGCTAAAGCTGGGAAGGATAATGCCCTACGATACCAGCAGGCTCATGATTACGGAACTGAATGCAAGGCACGAACTATTTTTCGGAGTTTTTGAAGAGATTCCGGAAAATCTCGATCTACCTGAGGTAAATGGTCATTACCCATTCAGGCAAAGCGGCGTCAATTACCTGGAAACCATTATGCATCTTCAGAATGGTGATCCTTACCTTCTTCTCAGCAATCACGGAAAAGGAAAGGTGTACCTTTTGACCGCCCCCCTTGGCGATGATTATGGTAATCTCGTCAGACATGCCATTTGGGTTCCTATCATCTACCGCATGGCCATGTTGAGCCGGCCTCATGACAATATCTATTATGTTATGGGTGAAGATCGAGTGATTGGGACAGGTTTGGATATGATTCCTGCCGAGAATCAGATGATCGTTCGTTTGTCAGGCTCAGAATATGAATTTATTCCCGCCTTTCATAGTAGTGGAGAAGAAATTGAATTATTGGTTTTTG
Organism: Bacteroidota bacterium; assembly: GCA_003648575.1. Next base: position 5,950 of record QMPN01000068.1, on the reverse strand, counting down.
ATCGCATCGCTCATGCAGGCCATTACAAATTATCTGTATCGGGCGAAACTATTGCTGGCTTTTCTTTTAACTATAACCGTATGGAATCCGACCCTTCCATCTATCCTTATGAAGAACTGATAGAAATACTTGCCGATCTGGGCTACGGGAATATCCTGCTTGTTGATTCCGCTACTGAGCACGTTTCCAGCACCATAAGTGAGCTAAGCCAGGGAAAGGACCTGTGGAAGACTTTTATCTGGCTGGCCCTGTTTTTTATCCTGCTCGAGATACTCTTGCTCCGGCTGTTCCGAAAATGATGAGAAGCCCTGCCGATATTGGGCTTCTGAACTTCTGAATGTTAATAAAAACATCCGATTTCACTACTTTATTTCCTGAATCTTTATGACTTTTGTATAAACTCATCAGTTATGCGCATAAAGAAGGAAAATACCATAGGAGTTGTGATCGATATTCAGAGCCGCTTGTATCCTGTTATTCAAGATGCGGATACCCTTACAAAGAACAACACCATCCTGATCAAGGGACTGCGTGTATTGCATATTCCTATCGTTGTAACTCAACAGTATACCAAAGGGCTTGGCGAAACTATTCCTGAACTGGCAGAAGCACTGGGTGAGTATAAACATATTGAGAAGACAGCCTTCAGCTGTTGCGATGAGCCCCGTTTCAATGAAGACCTTGCCCTTGCATCGAAAATGTATGTTGTTGTGACCGGTATTGAAGCGCATGTTTGTGTGATGCAAACGGTGAACGACCTGATAGGACAGGGGTATATCCCCGTTGTAGTGGAAGATTGCATAGGCTCACGTAATCCAAACGACAAGAAGATCGCGATAGAAAGGATGCGTCAGTCAGGAGCGATCATAACTACTTATGAATCTATTTTATTTGAATTACTGAAATATTCAGGAACGGATCAGTTTCGTGAGATATCTCAGCTGGTAAAATAATCTACATTAATGGCCAAGAAGATAGAAGAAGATAAGCCTATGCCGGAAGATGTAAAGCCGGATCCTGCAGAAACTGAAGTTCCTGAAGAGGAAACAGATGTTGCTGAAGAAGGTTTAGAGGAAGAAATAGACGATAAAAACAGCGAATATCATACGATACAGCTATCAGGCATGTATGAGAACTGGTTTCTCGACTATGCTTCATATGTGATACTGGAAAGGGCTGTTCCGAATATCCTCGATGGACTGAAACCTGTTCAGCGTCGCATTCTCCATGCCATGAAGGATATGGACGATGGCCGCTTTAATAAGGTGGCTAATATCATTGGCCATACCATGAAATACCATCCGCATGGAGATGCCTCCATAGGAGATGCCCTGGTTCAGCTGGGACAGAAAGACCTGCTGGTGGAGACACAGGGAAACTGGGGGAACATCCTTACCGGCGATTCTGCTGCAGCCCCAAGGTATATTGAGGCCCGGCTATCGAAGTTTGCACTGGAAGTGGTATTCAATCCCAAAACAACCAACTGGAAGCTGTCATACGATGGCAGAAATAAGGAACCCTTTACCCTGCCGGTCAAATTTCCCCTTTTATTGGCCCAGGGGGTGGAAGGCATTGCAGTAGGACTGGCATCGAAAATATTACCTCATAACTTCAATGAGCTGATAGATGCTACCATTAACATTCTCAAGAATAAACCATTTGACCTGGTACCGGACTTCCCGACAGGTGGATTGGCCGACTTTTCACGTTATAACGAAGGCTTAAGAGGTGGCAAGGTACGCGTAAGGGCCAGAATCAACCAGGTCGACAAAAAGACGCTTTCCATAACAGAGGTGCCATTTGGAACGACTACCGGCAGCCTGATCGATTCTATACTGGCTGCAAATGACAAAGGAAAGATCAAAATCAAAAAGATCGACGACAACACAGCCCAGCATGTTGAGATACTCATCCATCTGGCAGCGAATGTATCGCCGGATCAAACCATAGATGCACTCTATGCTTTCACGAATTGTGAAGTGTCCATCTCTCCCAACTCATGCGTGATTGATGATGATAAACCGCGCTTCCTTTCAGTTAATTATATCCTGGATACATCTACACAGAACACCGTGGAGTTGCTGCGAAGTGAATTGCTCATTCGCAAATCGGAACTGGAATCTCAATGGCATTTATCCTCCCTGGAAAAGATTTTTATTGAAGAACGTATCTACCGGAAAATAGAAAACTGCAAGACCTGGGAGTCTGTCATTACCACCATCGACAAAGGACTTGATCCTTTTAAGGAAAGGTTAAACAGGGAGATTACTCGTGACGACATAATCCGTCTGACTGAAATTAAGATCAAGCGAATATCGAAGCATAACTCCCTGAAAGCTGACGAGTTAATTCGGTCAATTGAAGAGGGACTTGAAGAGGTTGAAAATCACCTTGAGCACCTGATCGACTATAGCATCAACTACTTCAGGCAGATTAAAAAGAAATATGGAAAGGGCAGGGAACGTAAGACTGAGATCCGGAACTTTGATACCATACAGGCCACCGCAGTTGTTGCTTCCAACCAGAAATTATATCTCGACAGGGAAGAGGGATTTGCAGGTACCTCACTCAGGAAACATGAGTATATCTGCGATTGCTCCGATATCGATGATCTGATCATAATCAGGGCTGATGGCACATGCATTGTAACCAAGGTTGCGTCAAAAATATTTGTCGGAAAAGAAGTGATCCACATCGATGTTTTTAAACGTGGCGATGATCGTACCATTTATAACATGGTTTATCGCGATGGCAAGCAGGGCAATTTCATGGTGAAAAGGTTCCCGGTGATGGGGATCACAAGGGACAGGGAATATTCCCTTACCAGGGGCACAACAGGATCAAAAGTTCATTATTTCAGCGCCAACCCCAATGGTGAGGCCGAAGTGATCAGGGTTAACCTGAGGCCTAACCCCAAACTTAAGAATACTTCTTTCGAATATGATTTTAGTAGCCTTGCTATCAAGGGGAGGGGTTCCTACGGAAACATTCTCAGCAAACGCCCTGTAAAGAGTTTTGTGAAAAAAGAAGAAGGTGTATCTACGCTGGGAGCCAGGGAGATATGGTTTGATGATACAGTGAAAAGGCTCAATGTGGCTGAAAGAGGTACCTACCTGGGCGCCTTTATGGGTGAAGACAGGATACTTACTATCACCTCTTCTGCATTTTACAGGCATTATAATTTCGACCTCTCCACACATTTCGAAGAAGATATGATCCTGATCGAAAAGTTTGATGCGAGAAAGATCATGACAGTCGTATTTTGGGATGCAGCGCAGAAGTATGTATATATCAAGCGCTTCCATTTCGACAAGAGTGAGCGCAAACTCAGGTTTATCGGTGATCACCAGGATTCGAAGATGCTGGCTTACAGTCTCGACTATCGTCCTGTACTGCAAGTGAAATTCGACGAGAAAGCCAATGGAAAGCCCATTGACAACCTGAAGCTTGAAACCGAGGACTTTATCGGGCTTAAGAGCTTTAAGGCCAAGGGGAAACGCTTATCAACAAATGTCATCAAAAGTGTAAAATTCCTGACCCCTTTGCGTTATGAATTGCCGGAAGAACCTAGTCAAGAGAAAGAGGAAATAGCCTCAGCAGAGCCTCAAAAACCGGAGCCGCCTGCAAAGAAAACAAAAAAGAAGGCCCCGGAAGCAAGTGCGGAAACCCCTGAAAAGGAGGATGACGATGGACAAATCAAATTAGAACTTTAGCGTTTAAGAAATTAAAATATGGAAAATACTGATCATAAAGTATTGGAGGTAACGAAGGATGTACACTGGATCGGGGTGTTGGATCATGATATTGTGACTTTCGATGTGGTAATGGAAACGGAGTTTGGTACTACCTATAACTCCTATTTTATTGATGCCGAAAAAAAGGCCGTAATAGAAACTACGAAAGAGAAATTCTGGGAAACATATATAGAGAAGATCCGCAGCCTTACCGATCCTGCAGAGATCGAATATATCATATTCAATCATACAGAACCTGACCATTCAGGGAACCTGATGCGCTTACTTGAACTCGCACCGAATGCGACTGTAGTAGGAAGCGGGAATGCTATTCGTTACCTCAGCGATATCTTTGAGCCGGGATTCAAACACCTGGTGGTTAAAGATGGCGAAAGCCTTAGTCTGGGTAACAAGACCCTGAAATTTATCAGTGCTCCCAACCTGCACTGGCCGGATACTATGTTTACCTACCTTGAGGAAGACAAAGTGTTGTTTAGCTGCGATTCATTTGGTTCACATTATTGTAAAGAAGCCATGTATGATGATCTGGTGGGCGACTTCAGCGGAGCTTTCAAGTATTACTTCGATGTGATCCTGAAACCCTTCAGCAAATTCATGCTGAAAGCCATCGATAAGATCCGTCCGCTGGAGATAGAAGCCATTTGCACCGGTCATGGGCCTATTCTTCGCCAGAATTGGAAAAAATGGGTCGACCTTTCTGAAGCATATGCAAAAGAAGCCCTCGAAGAGCCACAGAATAACGTTGTATTTATTCCGTATGTGTCAGCATACCATAAAACGGGTGTGATTGCTGAGAGCATTGCTGCCGGTGTACGAAAAGTTGATGGCATGATTGCGGAAACCTGTGATATTGAGATGACCCCTCTGGGAGAGTTGGATGCTGCTATGGCCAAAAGTACGGCAGTAGTCGTTGGTTGCCCTACTATCAACCAGAATATTCTCTTGCCGGTATATAAACTGTTTGCCGTGATCAACCCAATAAGAGATAAGAAAAAACTGGCAGGTGGGTTTGGATCCTACGGATGGAGCGGTGAAGGAAAAACTATCATTGAAGCCAATCTCAGGAGCTTGAAACTCAACTATTTTGAAGACGGTCTTTTTGTAAAATTCTCACCGGGGGAAAAAGACCTCGAAGCAGCGGAAAATTACGGGGAGTCACTTGCGAAGGCCGTTGTCGAGAGCAGGGGATAAGACAGTAGGCAGTATGCAGTATGCAGTAGATGGACCTGGTTTAACCGATTCAACTGACTTGTCCGCCGAAGCGCAGCGAAGGAGGATTCAACTGATTTAACTGATTCAACCAGTTCAACTAACTTATTTGTCAGCAAAATCAACATATTATCCGATCATATTGCTGGTAATCACCTTATTGGTATTCTCCTCCTGTTCGATGGAGAGAAAGATCGCCAGGGAATATATTGCAAATGACTCCACACGTTCAGTACTTATTATCCCTCCCGATTACATTTTCAAGAATTCACTAAAGGATTGGGAAATCGACAGTGCTGATGAGCTCGACACGGAGACCCTGGACTCATTGCTCTGGGTACAAAGCCTCTTTTTGCAGTATATCAACGACTCCATTTTTATGGATTATTACATGAGCAATTACATTGGGGAATTGGAAGCTCTGGGTTTCAAGGTGTATGAAGAAGATTCCTTGCTTTCTTTTCTGTCAGGAAAATCCAATGCCTTTATCGTGAATATAGCTCAGCTTGAGCTGGAAGAATATGTAATGCCTATTAAAGAGTCTGAACAGTTTGGAGAGTATCTTTATTACGAAGTCATCGACCTGAATGCCATCAATCTGAATTCGTGGTTTGAAATCAGTCGCGTAAATGAAGAGGAAGACAAAGCCATGTTCTTTGCAAGCCATTACATGACAGATGCGATGGAAGGTTTTTTCAAAAACTATTACTTCACCGGGGAGGTGCAATTCCGGTATGAGATAGATACCCTGATGGTTGATCAGATATATAAGCTGGGTGCCCTTGCCGGATACCTATATGCCGGCTACACGTTTGACTACCTGTTGAATAAATACCTCGATAAAAGGATTCAGGAGGAGAATTTGGGTAGATCGGCCATCTATTACCATTACAACCGTCAGAAAAATTATCTTGAATCGGCAGGTGAGGAAGATCGTTTTATCCCTATGAAATAAGAGACCTGGCAGGTCCCTGACCTGCCAGGTC
>QMPN01000067.1 GCA_003648575.1 Bacteroidota bacterium | reverse complement strand
CTTTTCTGCATGTTTTGGTGCAGCCTTCCTCCTGCTTCACCCCACGGTATATGCACAGGAACTGGTTAAAAAAATGAAGGAACATGGCTCTACAGCATACCTGGTCAACACCGGATGGATTGGAGGCCCTCCGGGAGTAGGAAATCGAATGGACCTACCTTCAACAAGAAAGATCATCGACTCTATTATCAATGGAGTGCTCGATGATGTGGAGTACGAACAGACCACCTATTTCCAACTTTATATCCCGAAAAGTGTACCCGGATGCCCAGCAGGCATTTGCAATCCAAAGAATGCATGGGAAGACCAGGGAGGTTGGGATCTGGCTGCACTTAAGCTGGCCCAGAAATTCATCGATAACTTTGAGGAGTTTACCGATACGGAAGAAGGAAAAAGATTGGTCGCCGCAGGACCACAACTCTAACAAAAAAGGCTCCCGATGGGAGCTCTTTTTATATTCGATACTCGGTACTCAGTACTTGTTACTGATTCAGCATGACGGGCATCACGAGCATGAGCAGGTCTTCTGCATCATTCTCCTTAACAACAGGATGCAGTATACCGGCCCTGTTCGGGGCTGACATTTCTATAATGATCTCTTCAGACTCGATATTGTTCAGCATCTCCTGCAGGAAACGTGAATTGAATCCAATCTCAATATCTTCACCTTCGAAACTGCATGTAAGCCTCTCCTTAGCTTCATTGGCAAAATCGATGTCTTCAGCAGAGAGCACCAGTTCTTTACCGGAAACCTTAAACCTTACCTGATGTGTTGATTGGTTGGCAAAGATGGCCACCCTTCGAATTGCATTCAGCAAGGATACCCTGTCGACAGTAAGTTTGTTGGGATTATCGGTGGGGATGACAGCCTCATAATTTGGATATTTTCCATCGATAAGGCGGCATGTCATCTTCACATTTTCAAACTTAAACTCGGCATTGGTTTGATTGTACTCGATATTCACCTCGCCCTCATTCACCGTCAGTATATTCTTTAGCTGGTTCAAAGGCTTTTTAGGCATAATAAAGGATGCTGATTCGCTTGCGCTGAAATCAGTCCTTCTATATCTGACCAATTTATGGGCATCAGTAGCAACGCAGGTGATATCATCCGGAGTCAGTTCCAGGAAAACACCCGACATAACCGGCCTGAGTTCATCATTACCGGTTGCAAATAAAGTTTTGTTGATCGCGTTTACCAGCAAGTCGGTACTAATCGCCACAGAGGTTGTCTCTTCAAGTTCAGGTGCCTGCGGAAACTCATCACTCTTATGTCCGCTGAGTTTATATTTCCCGTCACCTGCAGAGATCTCCACTCCCAGTGTTTCCTTGTTAATAGTAAACTGGACGGGAATATCCGCAAAGGTCTTCAAGGTATCGATCAGTATCTTGGCAGGAATGGTAACAGCGCCAGGATCCTCAGCCTTATCCAGAGGGATACTGACCGTCATAGTAGTTTCCAGGTCAGATGCTGTGATCATCAGCGCATCCTCCTTCAGCTCAAAAAGGAAATCGTCGAGGATGGGTAGGGTGTTGCTGGTATTCAACACTCCGCTCAGTGCAGTCAGGTTTTTAGACAACAACGAACTTGAAACGATGAATCTCATATGTATTGTTTTTCAGTTAGGACTAATTCTTTTTCGCTATGTAAAAATAGGAAATTATTTTACAAGATGTGCAATTTACATAAAATATATAGACAGTCTTAAGTCCTGCGTTTGTATAAAAAGCGCGACTCCGTTCCGGCAATCAGGCGCCGGATGTTCTTCAAGTGGGTAATGGGCACAAAAACGGCCACCCCCGCCGACAGCATTACAAGGGGCATCTCAGTATTTCCAAACAGATAATATGAAAGAAGAGGGAAGGCTATGCATGCCGTAACGGATGCCAGGGAAACATAGCCGCTCAGCAGGAATACAATAATGAAGACACCAAAGGCAGCGGGTCCGCTCAGGGGATACAATGCTACACCAACTCCCAGGAGTGTCGCTACTCCTTTACCTCCTTTAAATCCGGCAAAGAGCGGATAAACATGTCCGAGCACTACAGCTACAGCCTGTGCCGATGCCAGGTAATAGAAATACTCCTGCTTGACATAACTATCCGGCAGGAGATGGATCAGATTTATTGCAAGCCAGCCCTTGGAGGCATCCATCAGAAAGACCGGTAATCCGGCTTTCCAACCAAGCACACGAAAAGTATTGGTAGTCCCGGCATTCCCGCTCCCCTCTGTACGAATATCCTTTTTAAAAAAGATGATCCCTATCCATAGTGAAAAGGGTATAGAGCCCAGCATGTAGGCCAGGAAAAGGATGAATGCAATATATAACCAGGTGTATTCCATTTTTTAAATGCCTAGAGTTTGAAGTGAGCTAGAGTTTGAAGTTAAGTAAACTTTAGTCACTTTAGTCACTTTAGCTCACTTTAATCACTCCAAACTTCTATTGTATTCCATAAATCTCGTCCATCTTTCGCTTGAAATCAACCATCTTCCTTCTGCTTGAGATCACAAATTCATAAGGGACCTCTTCATCTTTAGAATAAATGATCCTTTTGTCTTCATTCAGGTTCAAAATCTCATTATTGAATCCTTCATCCGATGAGATCGCCTGCAGGATATAGTTCCTATAGCTGAAGAAATACCACTGCCCGTCGGGCAATTCAAAATATATGTTTACGACGCCATAGCCGCTTGCTTTACGTTCTATTTCAACATATCCCGGAACCATACGGTTAACCACTTCGTCACCAACACTAAAGATGCCTATGTCTCCATAGGATACCAGGGAACTTGTCCTGCGGTTCCAATGGAACTTCAGTTTATTCAGCAGTAATGTATATTTTATGCTCTCAGGCAGTTTCCTGACGGTCCCGAAATTAGTAAGGTCGTCCATGATCTTATCGGCTTCATCAACAGGCATGCGCTGTTTCAGGAAGCTCAGGAAGGTGGGTGAGGTAGTTTCCGTCCCGGGCAGGTTGGTCTCACCAAGGCTTCTGGTGAAGCGTTTGAGCACATTGGCATCGAAAAAGAAATCGAATCCCATCACCAGATCGAAACGTGTTGAATCAGGAATGATATAGTGGGCAGCATGTCCGAAGAGGTCAAGTTCCACGTGCGGCAGTTCTATACGCATGTCGATCGCCCCTACGCCTTCCATCACACAATTGCTGTTGTGCAATGCAAGGTAATCAGCAAGATCACTGCCATTATCAGAGGATACCCTGAAAACTTCTTCGTTCATGTCATAAGACAGCATTCCCCTGGTTTGCATTGCAGGGAAATCGCTTTCCCTTTTTGATTCTGTGAAAAAGGCCGGGTAAAATACTTCCATATATGGTGAATACATAATCGCTGTCATGACCAGATCACCATCGGGTCCCCTCAAGCTATCAGGAACCGGAATAAGAATATTGCCAGGATCGACCAGTGTATCCATAGAAGCCCGGTCATCATAGATATCAAAACAGTCCTGTATCACGCTGAAGGAGCCGTCGAATTGCATGAATTCCTGCCACGACCTCAGGATAGCCTTGCCCTGGAAGGTATACCAGGGGCTGAGCATGAATTGTGCTGAATCAGAAATGAGGCCTGAAGCATATGTCCTTCCCAGGGTATCAACAGCAATACTGCTGAGGAAGATCGGGCTTGCTTCGCCCAGAGCACTGACATAGTCAATTTCCCCGCTTGCCACATATTGGTGGCTACTGAAAATATTTACGTTTGCATTGTAGATATGATGATGCTTGCTGGCAGTATCCATGATAATATCAGCGTATCTCAGGGTCTCTATCTGTGCATCCTGAAGTATATTCAGTTTCCCGTCGCCGGGGAAAACCGCAGCATCAGCTACCCTGATAATCTTCACATCCTCGGCATAAATGATGTTCTTTCTCAGGTCATAGCTGGCCCTGGTACTGAAAAAGCGAAGTGAATCCTGCTGGGGATGAGTAGAAATAAATTCAGATCCTCCCAGGTTCAGATCCATCAGTTCAGTCATCGTCATATTGTCGATATCCGGGATCTCCTCGGCAATATTATTCTTCAGGTTCATGAGTTGATCATCCATCTCCCACTCGATCTCATCCATATAACACACAAACTGGTTAAAAGGAATATCTACAAGCGAGGAGACGCCAGTCGATATGAACTTACCTTTACGCTGGTCAAAATCCAGGTCGGTGCGATAATCATTGGAAAAGAATGCCAGGGTGCTAAATGAAGTATCTGTGTACAGGCTAAAGTCAGACGTATCGGCCCACATGCTGTGATGTCCGAAATTAAAATCTGCAGATTCTATCACAGCACGCTCGAACACAAATTCACCTGATCCTGTCAAGCTTTCGGGGGTCACCGATATCATCCCGTTTAATAATGCCGTGCTGTCATACATCCGGAAAGGTTCATCAATAACCCTTACCTCCATCAGATTCGAATCAGGGAACCACGATTGTGCAGCTTTTCCTATAGAAAGATCAGCATATTCGACATCACCCAGAGCATTTTCAATGCTAAAGTTTTCAGTTATAGCAATGACGGAATCAGTATAAAAATCGATTTGCGAAGACCTTGTTTCGGAACTCAGATAGTCGAGGGTTCCTGCTCCATGCAGTCCACGGTTGTCCATGATCACAGTATCATAAAAGATTGCCTTACCGTCATACAGCGGCAAGCCTTCTTCCGTGGTCAGGCTTTCGAAGCCAAGAGAATTGTCGGGCATAACCTTGAGAGATTCCTGTATGGGCGGCATGATCCCGCCACTGGCCAGGTATCCTTTAAAACTCAGCCCTGTAGTAGAAAAGTTGTCCAGGCTGTCGAGCGTAAAAGGCTCAAGATCATAATAAAATTCTTCCCTGTCATAAGATCCGTTCTCCATGGTATTCTTATCATAGTAGACATAGGAATGATCCTGGCTGGTAAAAATAGGGTATTGGGGGTATGTCTTTAAACCTGACTTATTATTAGGCTTGTCGATCATCATATAGCCACTCATGTTCTCTACCATGGCCTGTACACGGTAATACCTGGGCTCTTTCTGTGATCCGGTTGTATCAGGGATATGTACAAAAAAGCTCATAGAATCAATGAGGGGAAGGCTGATCATGAATGTGTCATATTCAAAAGAACAGTCATGTCCGTAAAACTCAAACAGTCCGGCCCTAACCTTACCGGAAAAGGTGAAATCTTTGTTTTTCTTCAGTATGATCTCCTCATTATATGGATAGATATACACACTCTGTGAATCACTAAGTGAAATTTCAGGGACTCCGCTGATCACCATATCGAAGGAGGCCAGCTCAACGACGGCATTTCTCTTATCTGCTGTTTCAGAAATAAAGTGGATCACGTCATAATCAGTTGCCTTTTGATGGGCATGCAGGTAATCATAAAGGCGTGGCTTGATCCTTGCCTCACGCTTATCAGAATTATATACCACCAGGCCTCTTGCTTCCAGCATAAGCAGCATCGAGACTGCCTGTTCAACGGGTTTTTTCAAAAAGTCGGCAAATGCTCCAACCTGAACTATGTCTGATGAGTAGCGGTCGGCATACTTCTTTACCCGTACCAGCGGATTGACTTCATCGATCCCCTGAAGCTTATAGTATTCGTATTCAGAGTAATACTTATCTGATTCAAACTCTATCTTGCTGGTCTGGCTAATGCCTCTGACCATCTCGAAACTGATCTCTTCTGAATCCATCACCCAATAAAGGGCTTCACTGTATAGATCTACCTTGTGATAATCATCGAAGAAGGGGCTTTGAGCAATTCCTCTGTTCAACCTGACAAGGCTGAGCACCCTGCTGATGTTATCGTAACGCATCTGTAAGCCGGGGTGATATATTGAATCCTTCCCAAAATAAATGGAAAAGGATGCAGGAGCAGATACGATCTCATCTTCTTCCAGCTCGAAAAGTAAGGAACGGATCACGGCAAAATATTCACCACCTTTCTTAAAGATGAACCTGGCGGTTTGGTCGCCGGCGCCTGTAAAAACCAGCTTACGACCATGCATGCCGATGCCCCCGTAAAAATTGATATCCTCATATAGTCCAAGCACTTCATAATCTTTAAAATAGGAATCGAAGCGGGGATATGATGCACGGTCAGCGGGAGGGCTGGAGAGTACTTTTTCTGTGATAGTGCCCGGGATAGGAAAGTCAAAGAACTTCTTATTATAAAATACGGCCGAATCGGAAGAAAAAGAAAGCGTTTTCACATCTACTTCGTAAGTATTAATATCAGCATACACCGAATCTTCATCGAAGCCTGCCCTTCGCCAGCTTATCCTGCCATCGCTTCCCATAAAGTATTCCTTGCGGATGTAATACTTCCCTTTGGTATTTTCGATAAGGCTGCTGTCCCTTCCCGTCGAACAGATCAGGTCCATTTCCGGAAAATCAATATATAGCAGGCTGTCGAAACCGAATGAAAAGCTTCCGTTCCTGAAATACCATGCCCTGGAGCGTGTTTCGAAGAGCATAGACTTTTCGAACAGGCTGCTCGTATATTCAAGAAAATCAGCCACCGGCTTCGCTGAACGCGTTGTGCTCAAGGTGTCGAGTTCTGTTAACCAGATCTCCAGGCTTTCATCCTCCTGCCCTGTTCTTACAAATAAGGTCAGGCAGTTAACGAAGTCATAAAAGTGCGGATATGACCGCATACTTTTACCAAGCATGGCGTTGCTGATCTCATAAATCTTGTCTCTGTGATGAGGCTTGAAATAGCCTGATTCCCAGACACCGGCAAAATTTCCCAGCAGGGCTTCTCCCCTGGCCAGGTACTCTTTATTACTCGTGTACTGAAGGATGGTTGTAATATCAAGGAAGTAATCATTCTTATTGTTGTGTACCTCTTTGATCATCTGAGCTTGCGTGAATAGCGGCAATATCAACAGCAGACATTGTATTACAAATATGTGTAGAGCTTTATTCACGCAGTTTGCTTTATTTAGTGACAAAAATAGCAGCCACCCAGTTGTTTTTTACACACGTACTCTCGAGCCTCAGCCCGGATGCATTTGCCTTTTCTTCAATCAATGACAGGTCTTCCGTATAAAATCCACTCATCAATAACTTGCCGGGCCGGGCAAGTACAGCAGCATATACTGGTATGTCCAGCAGTAATATATTACGGTTAATGTTGGCAAATATTATATCAAACTCCTTGTTTTCCAACAAGGCAGCATCACCCTCCTGCACTTCAATACCTGTGGCACTATTCATTTCAACATTATCCAGGGAATTCCTGTATGCCCATTCATCATTATCAATGGCCAGAACATCCCCCGCCCCCATCTTGTTGGCAAGGATGGCCAGCACTGCAGTCCCACAGCCCATATCCAGCACACGTTTGGAGTGCATATCCATTTCAGAAATCAGCATCAGCATCTGTTCTGTGGTCTCATGATGGGCCGTACCAAATGCCATACGCGGTTCGATGATGATGTCGTACTTAACATCTTCTGCTGCCGGATGGAAAGGCGCCCTCACCATGAGTTCATTGCCAATGATAACCGACTGATAATCTGACTCCCAGGCCTCATTCCAATTTTTATCTTCTATGATGTTTACCGAAGCTGCCGGAATATTCTCTTTACGCAGCATGTCTTCAATATCCACGCCACCTTCACTTATTTCATGATATGCAAGAATTGCGCCTTTTTCTTCTACAAATCCATCGAAGCCCAGGCCGTCCAGCCGGGCAATCATCAGGTCTGCATCGGATCCTTCACCTGATATTTCTATACGTACCTCTAAAAAGCTTTTCACAGGCATCAGGCTGATCTGAGAATACTGAGGAAATCATCTACCTTGAGGGAGGCACCACCAATCAATCCTCCATCCACATCAGGCTGAGAGAACAGTTCTTCGGCATTGGCAGCATTACAACTTCCGCCATAAAGGATGATGCACTCGTCGGCAATTTCTTTGTTGTATTTCTTGGCTACCAGAGCCCTGATAAATGCATGCATTTCCTGTGCCTGCTCCGGGCTGGCAGTTTTTCCGGTGCCAATGGCCCATACCGGCTCATAAGCGAGCACAACTTTCTTAAAATCTTCTTCTTCAAGGTGGAAGAGTCCTTCCGTGAGCTGGGTACTTACTACTTCCATATGCAAATCATCTTCACGATCTTCGAGCAATTCACCACAACAAAAGATTGGCTTAATATTATTTTTCAAAAGGCTGTTGGTCTTATTTGCCAGTTCACTGTCTGATTCATGAAAATATTTCCTTCTCTCTGAGTGGCCAATGATGCAATAATCTGTTTCTACCGATTCCAGCATGCCCGCAGATATCTCCCCGGTATAGGCGCCTTGCTCATGTTCACTCACATTTTGGGCCCCAATGAAGAGGGACTTTCCTGAAGCCATGTCAGTGGCCAGTTCAAGGTATAAGGCAGGCGGGCAAACCACGGCATCAACATTTGCCGGAATACCATTTTCTTCTATCTCTTGCAGAATACCGGATATCAGGTCATCGGCTTCGCCGAAATTTATATTCATCTTCCAGTTTCCTGCTACTATCTTTCTTCTCATTTGTATGTTATGATTAATGAATAATATATCATCAGGCGATCCTGACCCTGGGATCGAGGACGCCATAAATAATGTCCACAAAAATATTAATTAAAACGAGGATGACGGAAATAAACAGCACCGCACCCATGATCACTGGGAAATCATACTTTTCTAATGCATCCACGATCACCACCCCAACACCTTTCCAGTCGAAGACATATTCAACAAATACTGCCCCGGCCATCAAAGAAGCGAACCATCCAGATACTGCCGTGATCACCGGGTTCATAGCATTCTTTAATGCATGCTTGGAAATGATTTTGAATTTACTCAGGCCTTTGGCCTTTGCCGTGCGGATATAATCCTGTCCCAGCACATCAAGCAGCGATGAACGCGTGAGTTCCACCACGATAGCAAGTGGCCGTATGCCCAGTGTAAAAGCCGGAAGGATAAGATTTTTCAGATCGAGATATTCTCCTCGTCCATAGTCATCCACCGAATACAGGCTACCAAACATATTCAGACCGGTAAATTCCACCAGCACAAAGGCAAAAATCCAGGCATTCAGGATGGCAGCAAAAAAGGAGGGTATCGACATACCAAGGACGGAAAAGACCAGGGCGACCCTATCGAGAACAACATTCTTTTTAACAGCCAATAAAACTCCTATCCCTACACCGAAGATAAGGGCAAAAAGTATGGATACACCAGCCAGAAGCATGGTCTTGGGAAAAGCCTCCGACAGAATTTCGGATACTTTGCGCTGAGATTGATATGAACGGCGGAGATATGGTTTCTTCAGGTAAAGGCCCATCGAACCCAATGGGATCAGTTTGCTCCCGCTATATTTATCTTCATCGTAATACCAGTAACTATCCTTGTCTGCTGCGTTATGAACAGATAAGGGAGATATATCATTAAGAAAATTGAAATATTGTATATGCAGAGCTTTGTCGCGCCCCAGGTCCTTGTTAATAGCCTCGACCGATGCAATATCCGCTCTCTGGCCCAACATCATACGTGCAGGATCGCCCGGCAGGATATTAAAAAGAATAAATACCACAGTGACCACGCCCAGCAGGACCAGAAGTCCGTACCACAATCGTTTAATGATAAAGCGCAGCATGGGTATTATTCATTCATGAATATTTCTGTTAGGTCCTGAAAGTCCGGGATGTCATTGAAGTGCCATTTTTCAACAACTACGCCGTCTTTCATGAGGATAAGCCCCGGATTAGCCCTGATCATGGACTTTAACACGGTATCATCCCCAAAATAAAATTCCAGGTGTTCATCCAGAAAAAGATCTTCCCGTACCATATCGACAACCTCCGGCAGGCTGCTGGTGATCACAATGAAAGAGTACCCTGCCGCATCAGCCTCGCTAAAGAGTGATTTTACACTGTCAAATGCATCTTTATCTGAATCTTCCAGGTCCCAGGCGACCAGAATAAACTGGTAGTCGGGGTTTCCGATAATATCAGCGGTCCGGTCAGCACCATCTATGCTTTCGATGATCAATTCATGGGCCCTGAGTACTTCTGAATCGTCGGTACGCTGATCGACGAATTTCCATTCAGCCATCCAAACAGAATCCTGCCAGGGCAGTTCTTTAGAAATAAACTCCACCTCTTCACCGCTGGTGGTATGCTTATAGGTCAGGTAGATTTTCACTTTGCCCCCGCCCTCCGGCTCCATATCATTACCAACTTTCCAATCCCTGAAATCGATCATCGGCAGGTGATTGATATTGTAGTTGGAGAACCAGACAAAGCCAATCACAAAAACGGTGAGAACCATAAAGCTGTATAGGAAAGTAGTTGGCGGCCTGAACTTCTTCCTGCCAAAGAAAATAATCCCGGCCAGGATGATCAGCACAATATTTTTATAAAATGTTCCCCAGTTGCTAAGTGTGATGGCATCGCCAAAGCAGCCACAGTCAGGGACTGGCTCCCAGATGGCATCCCCCAAAGTGAGCAGGGTAAAAAATATCATAAGGGGGAACAACAGCCAGGATGTCTTTTTGATGGCAGCATTAAAAATGAGTGAAATGCCCAGGACAAACTCCAGCGTAGACAGTAATACCGATAAAAACAATGCCAGTGGAATGGCCCATTCTGTGCCATAGGCAATAAAATAGTCTTCTATCCGATATGCGGTGCCAAGGGGATCGACCCCTTTCACAATGCCTGAAAATACAAATACAAGGCCAACCAATAGCCGGCTGAAATTCCTTATAAACTTCATACTTGTTCCTCTTGGAGTTGAATGAGTGCAAAAACAGCGTAATTGATAATATCGAAGTAGTTGGCATCCAGACCTTCAGAGACAAAAGTCTTACCATCGTTATCCTCTATCTGTTTCACCCTCAGTAGCTTCATAAGGATGATGTCAGTGAGTGAGCTAACCCGCATGTTGCGCCATGCTTCATCGTAATCATGGTTCTTATTCAACATGAGGTCGCGTGCCTCATAAATATATTTATTGTACAGCTCGATCCCTGTTTTTTCATCCAGGTCTTCTTCTTCGGCCACGCCAAGTTCCAGCTGAATCAGGGCCATCACCGAATAGTTAATGATGCCAACGAACTCAGGGATATTTCCTTCATCGACCTTACTTACACCCTTACTTTCTATGCTCCTGATCCTACTGGCTTTGATATAGATCTGATCGGTAAGCGATGGTACACGCAGTATACGCCATGCGAAGCCATAGTCCTTCATTTTTTTTATAAAAACCTCGCGGCAGCGGATCACTACATTTTCAAATTGCTGTGTGGTTTTCTCCATCATTTTAGTAAATTAGCAGGCAGTTTGGCAACGGCCTTACAAAGCGATAAAGGTACATCATTTTCAGGAATCATTCCGATGAAGAAAGGAGCAAATTTTCCGGATCTTTCAAGCCCCGTGGTGATGGGCATTCTTAATGTCACACCCGACTCATTTTTCGATGGAGGGAAGTATGTCAGTGAAAAGGCAGTACTTCAGCGTGTTGAGGAGATGCTGGATGAAGGGGCCGCGATCATCGACATCGGGGGTAGCTCTACACGCCCGGGGGCAGCAAAAGTCAGTCGGGATGAAGAATGGAAACGCATTGGACCGCTTCTGATTGCCGTCAGAAAGAATTTCGGAGATGCCTGCCTTTCTGTTGACACATATTATTCCCTTCTGGCTGAGAGAGCATTGGATTTGGGAGCCGATATGATCAATGATATATCAGGAGGCACCTTCGATCCCGGCATGCCGGTCCTGATCGGAAAGAGGAATGTACCTTATGTGATCATGCACATACAGGGGAAACCCGGAAATATGCAGCAGGATCCACAATACGAAGATGTGGTTGAAGATATCGCATCATACTTCGAGGAAAGAATCAACACATTTACACAGCATGGGGCCAACAGGCTAATCCTGGATCCGGGCTTCGGATTTGGGAAAACCCTCGCGCACAATTATGCTCTTTTGAACAAGCTTGAGCGATTTAAAGCTTTCGCTTATCCCGTTCTGGCCGGGATTTCCCGGAAGTCGATGATCGACCGTGTAATCGGCGGTTCCCCTGCTGATGCCCTGAATGGCACCAGCGTATTGAACACGATCGCCCTCTTGAATGGTGCAAATATCTTAAGGGTACATGATGTGAGGGAAGCCGTTGAGGCAGTGAAGCTTGTTGGAAGCGTGAAATCTGATATTTGATATTTGAAGTCTGAAATCTCTAATGTTAAAAAGCTAACAGATGTATGCTTTTAATTAGGTATTGATGTT
>QMPN01000066.1 GCA_003648575.1 Bacteroidota bacterium | reverse complement strand
CAACACCGCCAACGGCGCAAAAAACGGCAACCATGCCATCAATTACACGGAGTGAACGCTCTACTTCAATGGTGAAGTCGACGTGCCCCGGAGTGTCGATAATATTAATGCTGTTTTCACCCCACTTTGTGGAAATGGCTGCAGAAGCAATGGTGATGCCCCTTTCTTGTTCCTGCTTCATGAAGTCCATGGTGGCCTGCCCATCGTGAACTTCGCCCATCTTACGCGAAACACCGGTAAAGAAGAGAATCCTCTCTGTTACGGTGGTCTTCCCTGCATCGATATGCGCAGCGATTCCTATATTTCTGAGTTTTGATAAGGTCATTTCTGTTGTAATTAATTGTCATCTAGTATTTTGTATCACCTTAAACGGAAAATCTGTCTAAAATGGCTGCAAAGGTAGCGTTTCTATTTTAGATAGTTGATTAATAAATTGTTTAAAGGCACTAAAACATTCTCTTTGGTAAATATTTAACAGAAATATTGACCCTTTGTTCAAAAAAAATCCCCCCGGCCAGCCGGAGGGATAGTATATCATTTGGATTGATCAGGTTTATTCGTGACAGATAATGAGGCCGTAGTGGGCAACAGAATATCCTGGTTCGAACTCATAACATTCGATTTCGATCATATATTGTGCAGTGTAACTGGGCGTTACCGTTACAATAGCCATGGGGTCGATGTCTTCATCTTTGGTGATCTCTACCCAGGTGCCATCCACATCCTTGTAGACTTTCACATCCATATCTTTTACGCGGAAGTCACCGAAAGCAATGATGGCATATTCCCAGCCTTCGTGCAGGTAACGGTAAGTAGATTTGGTGGTTTCGCCAATGATGTCGAATTCCATCCTTACGATCTCGAGGTCTTCACCCTCTACAGTCTCGATAACAGGAACGGCTTCTTCCAAAATAGGGGCCATCGATGTTTCACTCTGTCCAATGGCAAAGCCTGAGGTAAGCACAAGAGCCGTAATAATTAATAAGAACTTTCTCATGAAAAAAGGTTTAAAGTTAATAATGGTTCAATAGTTTCGTTTCAAATTGCTTTAATATCGGCAGGAATCAGGTAAAATTAGCCAGCCACTCATAGTTAAGAAGGTAAATATATGAATATTTTTTCTGAGAGGTGTTAAGCTTGGAAAGAAGCATTTTTTAATCTCGGATATATTTATACATGTGTTAAGGATTGCTAAGAATGACTATAGTTTCTATTTCTTACATTTGTAAGTTGATCGCCTTATGAAAAGTCCACAAATAAATATTCAGAAAAGGGAAACGCTCATCTCGTTACTTGGCCTGTTCATCATACTGGGATCAACCATACTGCTGTATAAAAGTGTTCCGGACTTCGGGTGGATCACCGGTCTGGATCAGGAACTCCTGATCGAAAACAGGCTGGTCTATTTTTTTAATTCCTCTAATGCGACGGATATGTTCTTCTCGGCAACTGCCGGCAGGTATGAACCCCTTACATTTTTATCGTATTCCATTGATATAGGGATGGGAGGTGAAGATGCCATCAGGACCATCCATTTGATGAATCTGATCCTTCATCTTCTTAATATTATTATTCTTTTTCGCCTGGTTAAATTAATGAGCAATAAGGTGATGCCGGCATTGATCGCTAGCCTCATTTTTGCCCTGCATCCTTTAAATCTTGATGCTGTTGCCTGGTTGTCAGCTCGGAACACATTGCTTTGCGCATTCTTTTTTCTGTCTGCGCTGCTCAGTTATGTTTATTATCTCAAGCAAGCTAAGACAGCATATAGAAATATTAGTGTCATCTTCTTCCTATTGGCGCTCCTTTCCAATATCATGGCGGTGCTATATCCATTTGCCCTCATCGTTTTGGATCAGATCGAAGGAAAGGAGCTTAAGAAATCAGCATCAGAAAAGGTTTTCCTTTTTATACTCAGCCTGGTATTCCTGATTATCGCATTATTATCAGCAGAAGGTCAGCAGGACATTGAGGTAGCTTACCCGTTGCTATCATTTGCTCCGGGCCTTTTTCTGCTCAAATATTTTGTACCGCTGGGAATTTCAGGGCTGCATCAGCTGCCTTTCCAGCATGGTATCTGGCAGGCCGCTTCACTAACATACATCCCTTTTATGGGCCTGGCAGCCCTGACGGGATGGGCTTTTTGTTATTACTACAAACTTTCACGGAAGAGCAGGTATTTCCATGTCTTAATTGCCATGGGCTTTGCTGTTTGGATGGTGTGGATTGCCTGGACCTCTGTTCAGCGCCTTCCCGACTGGAAGAGCAGTGCTTCATACTGGAACAGGGTAATCGAACTTTATCCGGAAGACTTTCAGGCTTACTTTTACCGGGGTGACCATTGGGCCATGAATGCTGATTTCGAAAAGGCTAAATTTGATTATACCCGAAGCATCATGCTGAATGATAATTCCTATAAGGCCATGAACAACCTTGGCTTGATTTACCTTCAGGAAAAAGCACTCCGGCTGGCCCTTGCGGAGTTCAGCAACTCGATCAGGGTGAATGAAGATTTTTATAAAGCTCATCTCAACCGTGGACTGACCTATATGCGGATAGGAAAGAATGAACTGGCCATGGAAAACATGGATCGTGCTATCGAACTCAACCCCGACGAGCCTCTTGCATATTATAATCGCGGGCTGATTTTTGAACGGGCTAATCTGCTGGATCAGGCTATCGAAGATTTTTCAAGAGCCATAAGGCTCGATCCATACAAATATGTTTTCTATAAAGACAGGGGCAAGGCTTTTGTCTGGACTCAAAGGTTTCAGGAAGCGGAACTTGATTTCAGCAGGGCGCTGGAACTCGATCCTTCTGATCCTGAGATGTGGTTCAGGAGGTCCCTGGCAAGGGTGTCGCAGAATAAATTTGAAGCAGGACTGGAAGACGCTATCATAGCACAATCGTTGGGATTTCCGGTAACGGAGGATTATATCAAGGGCCTGACAGTGCAGATATTGGAATTAGATTCGATAAGGATAGAATAAAAAAAACCCCGCGGAATCCGCAGGGTTAAATCTTTCAATGTGATAATCTATATTAAACTTACGCGAGTTTAACATTCACCGCATTTAGACCTTTTCTACCTTCAGTCAGTTCAAAAGTGACTTCATCGTTTTCTTTGACCTCATCAATGAGACCTGTTACGTGTACGAAATACTCGTTGTCTGATTCTGCATCTTTAATAAATCCAAATCCCTTGGCGTTATTAAAGAATTTTACTGTTCCTTTATTCATTGTAATATGTTAAAAATTTCGGCTAAAGTACTATATTTAATTTAAATACGAAGTGTTTAATCTTTTTTTTTATTTTTGAATGACTTTAAAACAAGTTTTTTTTAACCAGTCTTATATACAGCTTGCTTGATAATTAGAATTAAAAAATATATCGCCGGAACCCTTGTATTTCTGGCTTTTACGCTGTTTCCGCTTTTTTCTATAGCCGGTCCCAAGACTGATACTGTATATCTGTATAATGGTGACAGGATAACCGGGGAGATAAAACGCCTCGAATATGGCATCTTATTCTTGAAAACAGATGGATTGGGTACACTGAAGATTGAATTTGACAGGATCAAGACATTTTATTCCAAGGATCAGTTTGTCGTGCTGGTATCCAATGGATTGAGGTTCTTTGGTAGCATTGATACATCCGGTACACCCGGTTATGTGAACCTGAAAGTAAAAAGTTTTACGATTCCTGAGCCTATTGCCAAACTCGTAGAGATCTACCCGGTGAAGAATGCCTTCTGGAAGCGCCTGGATGGAGCTATAGATGTAGGCTATTCTTATACCAAGGCCAGTACGATCTCACAATTGAATTTCTCCGGGAATGTTGATTACCGTGTGCAGAAATCCTTTACACAGATCAAGGGAAGTGCGATCTTTACCGATCAGCAGGATCGCGACCGTATTCGAAATCAGGATTATTCACTGGGCTATAGCCGCTTCTTCAAGAAACGATGGTTTGCAACAGCTTTTGGCGGTATGCAGCAGAACACCGAGTTGGGAAATATTTATCGTTTCTATGGGGGGCTTGGCTATGGGAAAGACCTCATTCATAACAACCGGAATGTAATGGATGCAGCCATCGGAATAATGGTTTCCACTGAGAAATCCCAGACCGATTCTATCATCCAGAGTGTTGAGGGCGTGTTCCAGTGGAACTATCGTATCTTCAAGTTTAATGATCCTGAAATTGATATAACCTCCTATTTTAATGCTATTCCCAGTTTTACCTCCGCAGGGCGTATACGTATGGAGTTTCAGGTTAAAGGTAGAATTGAACTTTTTAATGATTTTTACATTGGACTAACCTTATGGGACAATTACGACAGCAAGCCACTCGATGTTAATTCTGAAACTAATGATTGGGGTGTAACCACTTCTTTTGGATATTCGTGGTAGAAATCGACTACCGGCTTTAATTAGTCTTCTGATGATACAAAGCTAGTATTATCCGACTTTAGTTTTTGCCTGAATAGCATTGTTTTGTCAACAGACCCGGGCTGGCGGTAGGTGAAATAGGCATACCCGTTTCGTACCAGTATTTTCTTCACATAAGGATAATATAAATGATTTGCGCTCCCAAGGAGACCGGTATTTATGTCTACAGAATGAAGACTGGCCCTGTTTGAATGAAGGAATCCGGTATAATACTTATCCTGTATCTCATCCTTAAGTATTATCTCATCCCAATCCTTTTTATGATGATAATCAATTTCAGTTGTGGCCTCTAATTGTCCATATGGATTTAAGAACTCAATCTGGGAATCTGGATGGTTGAAAATGATCATTTTCTCGCCTGATTTAAAGAGTGGGGCGTATATTGGCGTGTACACCATCTCTCTAAGGTAGTGCGCTTCAATAGAAACGGAACGCTCCATATCTCGAGCGTCTTTTTGCGCTTGAAAGCTTTCATTTCCCATCAGGAGTACATTGAACTCAAATACATCTGAAATAATACTGCTAAGCATGCCGTGGTGCTGTGGGTTATCCTTTAGCATCTGCAGCCTTTTCTTATCAAATATTTCCCTGAAGGCCACATATTCATCTGCGATGGAATCATACCTGACGTACTCAATGATCTGATTGTGCATCCCCGGAATAGCAAAGTAATACATCTTATTGTGATAGGCCTTGAAAGCACGTGCTACAGGTAAAAAGAGGCTGATGTCGGCCGGATATACAAGTTCTATCTCTGTCCCTGTAAACAGGACCTGGTAGGCACTGTCAAATGCAACATAATGTATATTATCAAGGCAATCGCGGTGAAGCTTCAGAGCCCTTCCCGGTAATTTCGTCAGAAGGGCCAGCGTATCGTTCATGGTCGATAGCAGGACCAGTTCAGATCGCTTAAGGCGGTTCCTGAATATCAGGAGCATCAGCCCGTTCTCATGAAATTCAAAGTCGAGGACGGAATAACTAACATCTTTGAATATCAGCTCCGCTTTTTTGTCAGTGATCGTAACTCCTTCAAGCATCTCCGCCGAGAAGTTCATTCCAAGCATCAGTATTTGATCCTTCAGCTCTTCAGTGACCGTGAAAACGCGGTCTTCAAAACCAATATGCGTCACCTTGAGGGTTATTGGAAAGTCTTTGGTACTCAGGCGGAAAGAACCATCGGGTCCGGAAATGGTCCCAAAAGAAGTGCCATCGATGAGCACATGAGCCCCCGGGAGTGGCATCTCAGATTCTTTTTCGAAAATACCCCCTTCTATAATATGTCTGTTCTGACCCAGTGTATTACTTGAAAGAAGAAGCAGAAATACCAGTGTCAGGGCAAGTTCAAAAAGAACGACCAGGTAGTGATGCTTCATCAGGGTTCGAAACAATCTCATAGCAGATAATTAGTCCCATAAATATAACAAAAAAGCACATCAGATGCAATTCTGACTTTCCCACTGGTATGATTCATTTCATAATGAACTCATTTTTTTCATATTTTTGAATTAAATTATTCCTCGAGGCTTGTCGCGAGCTTTCCTAATAGGCTCCCCTGATTTTCAGGGGAGATGTACCGCTTTGGCGGGACAGAGGGGTATTAAATATAATGCCGGTGGATATTAAAACACTTTTCAACAGGCGTAACCGATTTATCTGGTTCATGGCCATCATCTTGCTGCCATTGTTTTTTATCAATGTTCGCAGTTCACATGATTGGGGTGGCGATTTTGCCATGTACATCATGCAGGCAAAAAATATAGTCGAAGGTGTACCACAGACAGAGGTTTCTTACATTTATAATCCCGATAACCCTGTGATTGGTCCTCCGGCGTATCCGATCGGCTTTCCACTTTTACTGAGTCCTGTATATGCCCTGGCAGGAAACAGTATCTTTGCCTTTAGCTTGTGGATCACAGCCTTTCTGTTCGGAACGGGCATGATCATGGCGCTATATCTGCGCAGGTATTTTACTGAATTGGTAGCCTTTTTCCTTGTCATGATCCTGATGTATAATCCCTGGACCCTCGGCATGAAACTGGAGATCATGTCGGAGTTCCCATTCGCTTTCTTGCTCATGCTGTGCTTATACTTATTTGAAAAGTACGCCGGCGGGCCCTTTTGGATGGGAATTGTGATCGCTTTTGTGGGAGGCCTGCTGATGTCGGTGAGGACAATCGGAGTTGTTTTCCCAATTGCCGTTCTCATATGGGCTATACGGAAACGCTTTATCGAAAAAGATAAGACGCCCATGAGCCGATGCGTATGCGGATTCCTTGTTGGCGTTGGATCGATCCTTGTTTACCTGCTGCTCAATAATATTCTCTTCGTTGTACCCCAGGCAGAAGGTGGCTCCTATGCCGGTATTTGGGGTGAGGAGAAACTCTACTACACCATATTATTTAACCTTGCTTACTATACCGAACAATTCAAATATTTCTTCTCCCCCTGGGGAGGGTCATGGAATTTTCTCCCTCTGATCCTGAAAGCCGTTATTTTTACTTTCACATTGCTGGGTATGATCAGGGCCTTTTTTAAGAGGCTCGAACTCATCGACATGATCGTTATCCTGTATATGGGAGTCCTGCTGATATACCCGTATCGCCATGCAGGCATTCGTTTCCTGTTCCCCATCATGCCATTGCTCGTATATTACCTGGCGAAAGGACTGGAAACTGTAAGCATCTTCCCGGCTATTCGCAATAATGCAAAAGTGTGGTTCCTGGGATGCCTGGTACTGGTTTCATACCTGCATATGTTCTGGATCATTATTGATACCCGGCATGAAGTAGTGAAAGGTCCCCAGGAAAAGTCTTCCGTAGAAGCATTTGAATATATCAGGAACAATACAGAAAAGGAGGATGTTATCATCTTTAGCAAGCCTCGTGTGCTTGCCCTGTATGCGGAGAGGTCCAGCCTGGCCAATCATAAGGAACTTGGAACCAGAGAAATTGCTGAATTGATCTTTGAACATGATGTCGATTATGTGCTGACTCACACAGAGATCTCCGATCAGGCTATCCATGACTTTATCCGGAGTCAGGATTATATCTGTGAGTATTTATGGAGTAATGAAAAATTTGTCCTTTACAAGGTGGTACTTTGATTATGGATGATGGATGATGGATTATGAATTTTGATTTTGAAGGATGAGTAAACTGAGTAAGTTGATAAAAGCCCTGGGGATGATCGTAAGTAAACCTTATCTGCTTAATAAGGTCCTTGACGATAATGATGCCTGGAAGACAAGGGTAGAAAACGAATTTGGTGCCACCGCTTTACCTGAAGTTAGCCTGGGTGAACTCATGGCGGGGAAGGAGCTCAGCGTAAAACCCTTTGCCTTCATGGAAGGAGGTTCACTACCTACCGACCTGGCCCTCCTGAAACTGCTGGCCGGCAGCATAGAGGGTTGCAAATACTTTGAGATTGGTACCTGGCGTGGCGAGAGCGTAGCCAATGTGTCGGAAGTAGCGGATTCCTGTGTCACACTGAATCTCCCGCTGAAGAGCATGCGGGAAATGGGACTTTCTGAGGATTACATAAACCAGCATGCCATGTTTTCGCATGAGCTGAACAACGTAACCCACCTGGAAGGGAATTCACTTGAATACGATTTTGCCGCCTTAAATACAAAGTATGACCTTGTTTTTATCGACGGCGATCATCATTATGAGTCTATAATGAAGGATACCGAAAAAGTATTTGCCCGGCTGCTACATAAAAAAAGCATTGTAGTATGGCATGACTATGCCTGGCAACCTGGAAACATCCGACATGAGACCATGGCAGCCATCCTGGCAGGAATACCGGAGGACTTGCGAGGGAAAGTGTATGCGGTACGGAACACGCTTTGTGCCATGTACCATCCGGGAGAATTGAATTCTTATCCGGCATCGGTGGTGGCAAAGAAGGAGGAAGCCTTCGAACTGAAATTAAAAGCCTGATCTTTTATTGGTATACAAAGAAATGTTCGCAATCCGGGTAATTGACCTGGTCATTGATATTTTCCAGGTAATACATGATGGCTTCTGCGGTAGTGTATGCCTGAATATCCCCCACGGCAGGAAAATAATTATCATATACTGCCGGGATATAATCGTTGATACCCACCCGTAGGATGCTGCTGTTAGGGATGACGGTATTGTTCATGTCCCTGATCACAACACTGTTGGCATCCTGTGATATGCGGATGCCGGAATAATAAAATCCTGATCCGGAGCCTTTGAGGAATGCTTTTATGTCCGAAACTGTCATCTCATAAATAACGGCACCATTGTCAAATGGGTCGAATGCATACACCTCCCCGACGGTGATGTCGCCCTGGTTCAGGCCTGCACGTATACCACCGGAATTCTGGAAGCTTACATCCACATCCATCCTTTGTCTCAGGGCATCCGTATAAAAACAACCTACCTGAGATTTTTGGTGGTTCAGATGTGAGTAGCCGATCACCTCATCGAGTACTACGGCCATACTTTCATTGTACTGCTCAATGATGGCTTTCAGACCTGCATCTTCAGCTGTATAGCTGCTCAGGTCGATGAGCTCGAAGTCAGTATGTACAAGCACCTTTTCTTGCACCAGCAGCTTTATCTTACCTAGCTTATTTAAATAGCTCCCCGATTGAAAGATGGGAATGCCGTTCACGCTGGTATTCTGTTCAGAATGGGAATGCCCGCCAATGATTAGGTCGAAATAGGGAAATTGATCAGCCAGCTCGTAATCACCCAGGCTTACTCCGTAGCCATCATGCCCCAGGTGGGTAAGCGCGATATAGAGGTCTGCATTTTCCTGCTCTTTTACATTCGCATATTGAGCCACTACACTTTCCGGTCGCTGAAAACTGAAATTCTGCACCCGGAAGGGGTGGGTGGAGGGGATGGTGCCATTGTCTTTGCCATTGGTCTCTGTCAGCCCCAGGAAAGTTACCCTGAAGCTATCGATAGCCAGGGTGTAATACTCGTAGGGTTCCGGTACTTCCGTTCCATCGTAATCTACATTGGCGCATACCCAGGCAAAATTAGCTTGCTCCATCCTGTCCTTCAACACCTCTTCTCCGTAATCGTATTCATGGTTCCCAACTACGGAAACATTGAAGCCTGAGCGGTTCATCAAATCGATCATGGGATAACCTTTTTCATCATAATAATCAACCACCGGGTTGCCGGAAAAGATATCTCCGCTGCAGACTACGATCACACTGTTTAGTTGTTTTTCAAGATCAACGATATATTTGATCTTCGAAAAGTTGTTGATCTGTCCATGCTGGTCATTCACAAAGAAGATGGTCAGCTTGCTGGCACCGGAATAATCAGGAATGACATCATCTTCGGTCTTTTTGCAGCTGCAAATAATCATTGCGATTGATAAGATTGATGCAATTAGATGAATCTTTTTCATAGAAAATTGTTTTATGGTCCACTCCTGATGCCGTGGATATAGATTATAAAGATAATAAATTAAAATCTGGTCCTCGGGCTAATGGTTTGTGATGCCTTTGGCATCAGACCCCAAAGGGGTCTCCCATCATTAGCCCTGATGATGAATTATAATTATTTCGACCCCGAGGGGGTCGCATATTTTATTCAAGGTGTGACATTTTCGCAAAATCGGTATTAATAGATAGAGACGGATTGTAAACCAAAAAAATTAGAATGTTATGCCTGGCACCTATGCTCATATTTCAATTCAAATTGTATTTGCGGTCAGATTCAGGAAAGCTTTAATATCTCCTGCGTGGGAGGCAGACCTATACAAGTATATAACAGGGATAGTGAAGAATAATGGACAGAATTTAATTGCCATTAACGGTATGCCGGATCATATCCATATTTTTCTTGGCCTACGGCCTGAATGTCATTTGCCATCTTTGGTCAGGGAGATCAAAAAATCCTCTAACAACTTCATAAATAAGAATAACCTTACCGGAGAACGTTTTTACTGGCAAAATGGATACGGTGCCTTTTCGTATGGCAGATCACAAATGATGACCGTTGTAAATTATATTGAGAACCAGAAGACAATTCATTTACGCAGGAGCCTGAGGGAAGAATTTATAGAGCTTTTAACACGCTTTGAGGTGGAATATAAAAGTGATTATTTATTTGAATTGGTTGAATGAAACCTGTGACCCTTTCAGGGTCATATCTTTTTTCATAATTTTCTCATAAACATTGGACCCCCTCGGGGTCCTTTGTTTTTTGAATCATCCGGGGGGCTAATGATGGGAGACCCTTCCAGGGTCTGATGCTGAAAGCATCACAAACCATTGCCCTGATGATAAATTATAATTATTTCGACCCCGAGGGGGTCGCAGATTATTCAGATTTTCTTTTGAACATCCCTTTCAATAGATTCACGTCCTGCCTGTGGGGTAAAAAGGCCCGTCCACCGATTTTCGCTTCGCGGAGGAAAAAGATCATTACCACCAGGCTGGTGACGGCATAGCTGATGCTGGCAGCGATTCCGGCTCCGATAGTAACATATGGCGGGATAAGGGTAACAAAGAGGATAATGGAGACCACCAGGCCGATGCTGGAAGCAATGGTATTCACATGGTATTGCCCTGTGCCGGAGAAATAGTGTCCCAGGATGAGGGAGATATTGTATATCAAAACCCCCGGGGCCAGGATCCAGATCACCTCTTTCACGCCGCTAAAACCTTTTCCAAACAAGAATAAATAGAAGGATTCAGGAAGCAGGAGCAAGGGGATGATGCACAGCAGGCTGATGAAGAATGAAGCCTTCAGGAGTTTTACCGAGAGCTCTTGTGAATATTTTCTGTCGTCGGTATTGGCAATGCGGGCATACTGCACCAGGGAGATGCTTTTGCTTATCAGCCAGATGGATTCCATGATCTGAATGCCGTTGGAATATATCCCTACGCTGGCATCACCATGGTAAAGCTCAAGAAAGTAGTAGCTTAACCTGAAGCTCATCATCTGGGTGATATGCGCCATCTGGTTCATGAAGCCCAGGCGGAATAACTCGTTTACTACTTTAAAGTATGCGGGAATCGGATACAAGCTGATCATCCCGAAGGTTTTAAACATATAGATGATACTTACCAGGAGACTTCCGCCGAAGGCGAAGTACAGGGCTTTGATATAGGCCGTGACACTTTCATCCTTTAGCACCATGAAAGATATAAGCAAGCTGCTGATTACGATCAGGGGCTGCATCAGGCTTATGAGGTTGGATGCTTTGATCTTCTCCCTGCCGATTAGCATGGTGGAGTGGATGTTCGTAAATGAATTCAGTACCGACAAAAGGCATATATGCAGGATATATTCATGCTCGACAATATCGAACAGCCAGAGGAGAACGAATGCGATCACACTCACACCCAGCGACCAGAGATAGGAGGGGAGGATGAGAAGGGAGGGTTTATAACGAGGAATGAGATATACCAGTGTGGCTCCGCCCACCAGGTTGGAAAATACCAGCACAAAAGCGATGGTAGCAAGAATGATTCCCTGCTCCCCCTTTCCTTCGGGACCAAGGTATTGCGATATCACGATCGCGATCATGAAATTGATCACGGCCGATAGGCTTCTTGCACCGAAGGTGTTAAGTATCTTGTTGATCAAAGCTGGTAATTATTTTGATTTCGCAACAGCGGAATACACATCGAACAACTGCCTGCCGATCACTTCATTACTGAAATGGTCCACGGCATAGTTCCTGATCTTCTGGGCATCGTAACTGCGATAGTTGTCGAGCATCTTGTCGAGGGTCTGGAAAAAGCTCTCTTCATCTTCCGAATCCAGGAGTATCCCCAGGTCCTTATTCATATGTTCACGAATCCCGCCAACATCGGTAGAGATCACAGGTACCCCACAGGCATAGCTTTCCAGGATCACTACAGGCAGGTTCTCATAGCGGCTGAACAT
>QMPN01000065.1 GCA_003648575.1 Bacteroidota bacterium | reverse complement strand
CTTTGCCCGGAATCCGGTTTTACCCAGTCAGCATGAAGAATCTCTGATCCTGACTCAATACTGATGAGTGCCCTTCCCTCTCCGGATGAAGGAAATACTACCGTGGCAGTTTCCCCTACCTGGTATTTATCTTTATCCGCTGTAAAAGTCAGCAGGGAGGCTGCACCCGGGAACTCCCGCTTGGCCTGTCCGGCCCAGCCCGGCCAGTCGATATAAACTGTTTTTCCCGCAGCAGCGCCACCATTGGGATCCCATACCCTGACAAAATACCTGCCCCAGTCGGGATATTCGACCTTAAACTTGAAGGTGCCTTTCCCCGATGCATCGGTACCTATTACGGCCTCATCGATGGGCACCGAGTATTCCGATCCAAAATAACTTGCCATATCATTTTCGGTGGCATTCCACCACCACCTCCAGGATACCTTGTAGATGGCTGCATGCAGGTTTTTTACCCGAACAGGTTTACCCTTTGCATTGCAGCTGATAACATTCACACTATGTGTAGTATCTGTCAGCAGCATCCCGCGTTTATCCCCTTCCGGAATCCGTATCCCTATAAAGGTCTTATAAGGAGCATAGTCAATAGTAAAATAGTCGGTGCTGAAATCGCCACCCTCTTCGAAGGCTCTGATAGTAAAAGCTGCCTGCAGCATTCCAGGTGCGTCACCAACTTCAGGTGGCGTAAAGGAGATATCTGCTTTTCCCTGCTTGTCCACACGCTCATCGAATATGATCATTTCATCAGGATAAAAGTATCGCGAAGGGTCTGAAAAAATATATCCGGGATATTGTTCAAATCCTTTATTGCTCTTGTAGAGGCTCATCTCGACCCTGGCTTTCAGATTTCGGGCAACGGCCCCATGCAGCCAATTGACTTCCAGTGTACCGCGTTCTGTTCTACCGCCCTGCAAAGGACCTTCCCCAAGGTCCAGATTGACTTTCAACCTGTTAGGTTTAATTGTCTCTATCCTTAAAGATTTAGTGAAAGTAACACCTCCCACTTTAATCCTGGCAGTCCAGTTACCTGTTGGTGCTTCAGCGGAAGTTTTGGTCGTCAGCTTATATATATTTCCTTCAGGGCTGGTCTTTACTATACGCTTTACAATACGGCCATATGGGTTCAGTAGTTCAAGCACGAGTGGGTGCCCATCAGGTAGGTTTGCCTTACGGTCATCCAATATGAAATTCAGGAATATGGTATCGCCCGGACGCCATACGCCCCGGTCACCATAAATGAAGCCCCTGATGCCTTTTTTTATTTTCTTACCGCTAACATCGAAATCGCTTACCGAGAGCGCACTTCCATCGTCAATACGCAAGTAGGACTTTTGTGTGCCCTGGCTGGCAATCATCATAAATGGTGATCCCTCCACCTCTATGAAGGCAATCCCTTCAGCATTGCTGCTAGCCGATCCAATCTTCTGTAACTGATAATTATACACTTCTACCAATATCCCTGCCAGGGGCTCAGCAGTGATCATATCAGTGACTATGGCCATCATTTCCCCGTCGCTGCCTGATTTTGCGATCAGACCGATATCCGTAGCAAGAATATTGGTTTTTACAAAGCGGGACGATGTATAATATGAGACATGGCAGGGATTGTCCTGCTCCTGCCAGCTATATTCGTCAGGCCAGTAGCCCCAATAGTAGAAGTTGGGATCATCCCAATAGGAAGACTCTTCAAATTCAAATGTATCTTCTTCCTCCGTTGGCTGATCTTCGTCTTCTTCCTGCCCACCTCCTAAGCATTCATAGGCGGAATATTTTTTATAAAACAGAAACTCAATATTATATATGGCACCCGGCTCGGTCCTGATCAATTCACTCAGGTCGACAGAAAAGAAATTCCATGAGTTCATATCAAGGCCGGTGGCAGCCAGATCGATGGTATGTTTAAGAACAGGCCTGCCAACCCTCCTGATCTCATAATCATTATCGATCTTGTTCACCTGAAGGAATTGCGGGATATTGTTTTCATATACTTTGATTATCTGAATATCCACTTTATTCAGTCCAACAGCTTTAAAAGGCAATACAAGTCCCTGAGATGAAGGAAGTATCACGCCTTTATTGACCAGGCTTAGCTGCGGTTTCAGCCTTGAAAAGTTTATTTCCCTGATCAGTTGTTTTTTTATTTCAGCATCTGTATTGCTTTTTATACCTGCTTCGACACTGAGGTTCACTGTGCCTTCATAAGTCCTGTCTGAGTACACCTCAAGCTTATTACCGTCGATACGGAAGTTGAGATCATCATCTCCATCCAGCATGATGAGTCCGTCAAGCAGCTGATCTCCCTTTAGCTGATCAGAAAAGCTCAGAACGACACGCTGTGATGGCAGCTGATAGACCCTTACTTTCAGTAATTCAAAGTCGCTTTTCGACGGAATTTCAATTTGCTGGGAGCCACGGACATCAATATTTTGCTGACTGGCATCCCATTCAAGCGTGACTTCACTGGCCAGATCGCCCCTGTGAATACTATCAATACTGAATTCGAAGAGCATATTATTCTTTAAGCCTCTCCATGCTATCGGGATTTTACGGCCATCCTGTGCTGCCTCAAATATCTTGTCTACCAGGCCGGCGTCCATGACATCAGAAAAATCAACATCGCCGTTCAGGCGATATAGATCAGCCTGACCCGGATAGGGTGTCAGTGTACCCACATTGACCTTAAAATCCATTACCCGGGTTTGAAAAGCAAAATTAAATTTACTCAGATCTTCTTCCACATCGATCAAAGTTTTCAGATTAAGTGTAACTTCATAAAGCGTCCCCTGATCAAATTTCCCTTCCGGATTAAAGCCCAGGGTGTATTCATTGATCCAGTATACCTGGCCTTTAATCGAAGGTTCAATCTCAAAAGGATTCTGTTCCAATGCTTCATAAAAGTTGCCTGCATTGGGATTGTCCTCGGTGAAACGGATCATAATCTCCGAATGAGCAGAAATTACCCCGGAAGTATAGGCAGCTATGTAATTTCCTATTTCAGGACTATTCTTCTTATCCCGGGAAGCCGGATCGCAGGAAGTAATAAACAGAATAAACAGGACGAGTACAAAGCTTATTCCGGCTTTGTGGTTCATGGCATGGATTAACATAAGGCGCTGGTTTTTACGGTTAATATGTGTTCGTGATATATCGGACCCAAATGATAAACAGCTATTTCAGGGTTCCTATAAATAAACGGGAAGACCAAATCTGTTATTTCTTAACAAATCTTAAATCAACAATTATATCTGATTCTCTATCTTAAAAAAGTCCTGTGTCGCTATTTCCCTTTGTAAAGAATTTCACCATTGACGATGGTGTATAATACTTCGGCACCTGGGATCTCATTTTCAGGAATGCTTATCAGATCTCTATCAAGAATGACGATGTCGGCTAATTTCCCCGCTTCCAGGCTTCCCTTTTCATCTTCTTCAAAGCTTCCTTTTGCAGCCCAGATCGTAACAGACCTCAAGGCTTCTTCCCTGCTTAGAGCTTCATCAAACTGAAAACCATCTTCCGGATGTCCTTCCAGATCTTTTCTCGAAACTGCTGCATAATACGTCATCAGAGGACTGATATGTTCAATAGGGAAATCTGTTCCATTGGGCAACCATCCGTTCTGGGCCAGCAACTGCTGCCAGGCATAAGCACCCTTG
This sequence comes from Bacteroidota bacterium, assembly GCA_003648575.1. Next base: position 8,740 of record QMPN01000065.1, on the reverse strand, counting down.
ATCCTCTCCTCACCCAGCCTTTCATCTGCCCAGTACATATCTGAAGTACAATGTGTAGCCTGAATAGACGGGATGATACTAAAGGACCCGAACTTATTGAAATCATCAGGATGCACGATCTGTGCATGCTCCACTCTCCAGCGCCTGTCATTGGGTCCTTTTAGGTATTCGGCATACAGATCGATGATAAACCTGTTAGCTGAATCCCCTATGGCATGGGTATTTACCTGAAAATTGTTTTCAAGGGCGTTTTCGATGACTTCCCTGTAGTACTCTTCAGGATACATAAGCAATCCGTAATTTCCATCATCATCGCTGTATGGCTCCAGCATGCATGCCCCTCGTGATCCAAGGGCACCGTCAGCGTACAGTTTTATTGAATTAACATGCAGCCTGTCGGTCTTGTATTCACCTTTTCTCATGAATTCGAGGTAGGAGCTGTCCATAGACGTCAGCATTGCATTGATCCTGATCTTCATTTTTCCATCTTTGTTAAGGGAATCGATCAGCATTATATCCTGTACTGCCATTCCCGCATCCATCACAGATGTGAGTCCAACAGCGAAGCAGTCTTCCTGGGCTTTCTGAAGGGCAGCACTTTTCAGCGCAGGGCTATTCTCCGGGATCTGCTCACTTACCAGTTCAATGGCGTTGTCGATAAGGATACCGCTGGGGCTCCCATTCTTCAGGTGTATCTCACCTCCGGTCACCCGTGTTTCCGCCGTGATCCCGGCTCTGCGCAAAGCCTCTCCATTCACCAGTGCAGCATGCCCGCCGATGCGTGTGAGTATCACCGGCCGGTCGGGAAAAAGCTTCTCCAGTTCCTCCCTGTCCGGAAATTCCTTTAGCTCCCAATCGTTCTGGTCCCAGCCTCTGCCTTCTATCCACTCCGATCCGTTTTTTTCGGCATGCTCATTAAGTTTTTCTAAAACTGCACTAAAGGATTTTGTGCCTACAAGGTCGGCCCGGTGCAGTTTTCCAAGGCCATAGCTCAGAAAATGGCAATGTGCATCATAAAACCCGGGATATACAAACATTCCCCCGGCATCAAGCATCTTCTCAGCCTCGTAGGTTCTAAGAATATCCCCTTTTTCACCATGCGCCAGGATTTTTCCATCCTTGATTACAAGAGCAGCAGATACTGAAAATTGTTCATCCACGGTATAGATAGTGGCGTTGTATATAATGAGATCGGCCTTTTTCTTCATGGTACTACACGATATTAATAGTATAAGAAACAGGAGGATAAAACTTGTCCGGAGATTTTTCATAATGTGTTGTTTTAGGAACAAACAAATTTAATAATTTAGTGTTCTATAAAAAACTTCTTTTGAGCAAGCCATTATTTTAATATTTTTGCTTTCGATAATTAATACCAAAAATATGAATAAGAAGATTTGGAATACCCGTTTTGCCGTTTTAACAGGGATCATTATCGCAGGTGCGTTTATGCGCCTCATCCCTCACTGGCCTAATTTCACGCCAATCGCAGCCATGGCTTTATTTGGCGGGGCATATTTCGGCAGGAAATTCCTGGCTTATTCCATCCCTCTTATCGCAATGTTGCTCAGTGACCTTATCATTGGGTTCCACGAAGGTATGATAGCAGTGTATATTGCTTTTGCTATCACGGTCACTATAGGATTGTTCTTGAGAAAAAGGCTTAACGCCAGCCGTATCATCGGGGCTTCGCTGGTCTCTTCCGTACTATTCTTCCTGATCACCAATTTCGCCGCCTGGCTTACAAGCCCTCATCTTTATGCTGCTAATTATGCAGGTCTGATGAACTGTTATGCTGCCGGCCTGGTATTCTTCAACGACGGGTCTCACGGAGTATCTTTCTTCCTGAACGAAGTAATGGGTGGAGTGTTCTATAATGGTCTGTTTTTCGGAGCATTCTACTTTGCCCAATCAAGGATTCCGGCACTGGCCAAATCTTAATACGTTCACTAATTACTGCTTATTAGTATCTGCAGCTGAGTTGCGATATAGGCAAGAAACTTTTCAATCAAATCGTACTTCGTCTTTTTCCACTCATAAAATTGAGTATTTTTGCCTGTAAGTACTTATCATACTTGAAAAATATTGGAAATGAAGATTGTTTTTTTTAAACGTCCAAAGCCGAAAAAGTTTAGCTACAAACCACGCTACTGGGATCCTGAACAGGAAGAGTTTGACAAGAGAAAGCGTGAACTGGATGGTATCGGTCCGGATGAGCGGACTACTGAAGAGGTAAAGGCAGACCTGAAACAAAAGATGGGATCACGCTGGCGCCGCAAACATGACCCTGAAAATATCGGGCGGGCCAATCCCTGGATGAAATTATTTATCTACGCCCTGATCATATTCTTTGCGATCTATTTTATCTTTTTCACAGGCGTCATCAGCAATCTTGTTAGATTTTTTACAGAATAATGCCTGATATCATAAAACTTCTTTCGGATGCAGTGGCTAATCAGATCGCTGCGGGTGAGGTTATCCAACGTCCGGCCTCAGCAGTGAAAGAGCTGCTTGAGAATGCCATTGATGCAGGTGCAAATGATATACAACTGATCGTAAAAGAAGCAGGACGTACACTCATCCAGGTCATCGATAATGGCTGCGGCATGACAGTAACCGATGCCCGTATGAGTTTTGAGCGCCATGCTACTTCGAAGATCAGCGAAGCCAAAGACCTCTTTGCCATTCGTACCCTGGGATTCAGGGGTGAGGCCATGGCATCCATAGCAGCCATCTCCCAGCTTGAGATGAAGACAAAACGCGTGGAGGATGAGTTAGGAACATGCATCCGCATCGAAGGTTCTAAGCTGATCGATCAGGCTCCCTGTACCAGCGCTAGCGGAACCAGCATAGCTGTAAAAAACCTCTTTTTCAATGTTCCTGCAAGACGCAACTTCTTGAAATCCAATACAGCTGAGCTCAGGCATATCACTGAAGAGTTCCTGCGCGTGGCATTGGTGAACACTGATGTGAACATGAGCCTGCAAGCCAATAATAAATTGGTTTACCAGCTCAAAAAGTCTAAACTGAAAGAGCGTCTGGTAGGCATCTACGGCAAGCAATATAAAGAGAGACTGGTGCCTCTGGAGCTTGAATCCAGCATTGCAAACATCCAAGGATACATTGGCAAGCCTGAATTTGCCAGAAAAACACGCGGTGAACAATATTTCTTCGTAAACGGGCGATTTATCAGGCACCCTTACCTTCATCATTCAGTAGAGCAAGCATTTCAGGAGCTGCTTCCTACGGACGCGCATCCCTCCTACTTTATTTACATTGAAACAGAGCCTGACAAGATCGATATCAATATACATCCTACCAAGACCGAAGTGAATTTTCAGGATCAGCAGCATATTTATGCCATTCTGAAATCTGCCGTCAGACAGTCGCTGGGTAAGTTCAATATTGCGCCGGCCATCGATTTCGATGTTGAACAAAGCATCAGCTTTCTTCCTCCAGGAGCCGATGCACCGGTTAAAAACCCTTTCGACCCTAAGTCTTCTGATTTCAACCCTTTCGAAAGTTCTCCATCACCCAACAGTACTGAAAGCGGCCGCGAAAGAACGAATCGTGAACATTGGGAAAAGCTCTTTGAAGAGAACAGGGACTCCTCACCCGATGGGGAGCAAGGAGTCATCTTCACCGAAGGCAGCAACGAACAAAAGGGTCCATGGATCTTTCAGTTTATGGGTAAATATATCCTTACATCGGGAAGGTCGGGGCTTATGATCATTCACCAAAAGCGGGCCCATGAAAGAATTCTATACGATCGTTTCATGCATCAGCTTGAATCGGGGTCTGCACCCAGCCAGCAAGTGCTCTTCCCACAACAGATCAGCTTTCCTTTGAGCGATGCAGAGATCATAAGGGAACTTAAACCCTTGCTGGAAAACATTGGATTTAACTTCGAAGACCTGGGCAAGAACGCTTTTGTGGTTACAGGGGTTCCTGGCGACACCATGAACAAAGACATCAGGGATTTGTTAGAGAAAATACTGGATAATTATAAAAAGAACCTGCTCGATCTGGATCAGGACCAGCGTGTGAACCTGGCACTGGCTATGGCCGCTAACCTGGCTATGAAGTCATCACAGGTGCTGGGCCGGGAGGAAATGGAAACGATGGTAAGCCAGCTATTTAGCAGCAGTATGCCAGATACTTCCCCCGGCGGGAAAATGATCGTCAGAATACTGGGGCCGGATGAAATTGAAAAGCTATTTTAATTTAAGCATATGAATGCAACTCAAGGATTTGGAAGTGGTAGAAGGGGCCTGATGGGAATGCCTCCGTTAGTACTGAACCTCATCATCGTCAATGCCCTTTTTCTCCTGATCACCAACCTGTTCAAGGAGCAGTTCAACCTGTACAGTCTGCTGGGCTTGCATTATTTTACTTCACCAAATTTTGAATCCTGGCAATTTGTGTCATACATGTTCATGCATGGTGACCTTTACCACCTGGTATTCAATATGTTCGCCCTGTGGATGTTTGGAAGTATTCTTGAACAGGTATGGGGCCCAAAGCGCTTTTTAACCTTTTATATGGTCACAGGAATAGGTGCCGGACTGGTGCAATTGCTGGTGGCTTATATCAGGTTACAATCCATTGAAGGATTACTCACACCTGAACAAATAGACTACGTTTATACTCAAGGACCGGAATTGTGGAGGGAAGGGAAAACCTTTAGCGAGCAGTCGATGGCTGCCCTGAACAGAATCATCAATACTCCGACAGTAGGTGCATCCGGAGCTGTATTTGGTATCCTCCTTGCATTTGGAATGATGTTTCCGAATACTATGCTATATGTATTCTTTGCCATCCCTATCAGGGCCAAGTACTTCGTCATCATATACGGGGCTCTGGAGCTCTATTTTGGTGTTACCGGAACACAGGAGGGCATCGCACACTTTGCTCACCTTGGAGGTATGGTCTTTGGCTTCTTCCTGATAAAATACTGGAAGAAAAAAGGCGTTTATTAAATTGGGTGTTGGGCATTTGGCTTTAGGCATTAGGCGTTGGGTAGTGACCAGTAACAAGTAGCGAGTAAAGAGTAAAAAAAATGAATCAATTTTATCAGCAGCAAGGGCGGCCGAATCCACTGGAAGACCTGAAGAAGTTTTTCAGGGGCAGTAGCATATTGCCACGATTGATCATTATCAACATCGGCATATGGGTGCTTGTGCAGATAGCTTTCGCGATCGGCTGGGCCTTTAATTATTCAGTGCCTCTTATTGAGCACACCATCCTGGAATACTTTGCTCTACCAGCCAGCTTAGATCTGCTTATATACCGCCCATGGACGCTGCTAAGCTATATGTTCCTTCATACAAGCTTCTTGCATATACTTTTTAATATGCTGTGGCTGTATTGGTTTGGAAAGATCTTTACACAATATCTCAGCCAGAGGCAATTGCTCACCACCTACCTTCTCGGAGGCCTGGTCGGAGGAATACTTTTCGTTTTTACCTATAATATTTTCCCGGTTTTCTCTGATATCATACCACAGGCACGTGCCCTGGGCGCCAGTGCATCAGTCATGGCCATCGTGGCAGCCATTTCCCTGTACATGCCAAACTACACCATCAGCCTGATACTTTTTGGAAGGGTAAAGATCTTTTACCTGGCACTAGCTTTGTTCATCCTCGACTTTTTTATGATACGACACGGAAATGCAGGCGGACATATTGCTCATATAGGCGGAGCTGTTTATGGTTTCCTTTACATCCATTACCTGCGTCGGGGAAGGGATTTCAGCAAGATCTTTCCAAAAATCAAACGCAAAGAGAAACGGAGACCTACTATTAAAAGAAAACCTAAGAAAACAAATGCAAAGCGCCCTTCCAGCGATGAAGATTTTAACAAGGATCGTGCTGTCAAGCAGAAGAAGATAGATGATATCCTTGACAAGATCTCACGTTCGGGCTACGACAGCCTGACAAAAGATGAAAAGGAACTTCTCTTCAACCAGAGCAACAAAAAATAAGGCCATGATAAAAAAACTACTCCTACTCATCCTTCTTAGCAGCTTTGCCTTGTTAACATATTCCCAGGATAACGAGCTCCATGCTTTTGATCTGAACCATAGTGGTGTTTACCCGCTGAAAGACTACAGTGACAGCCCCATGTTTGTGGATTACAATATTTCGGCTGAAAGCGCTCCACAAAATGAGCCTACTGTGAGAATCAGCCGTACCGATCCCAATATTGTGGTGGCAGCATGGCGTGATTTCCGCCTGGGATGGCAGGAACCCAATGTTGTACGGCGGATAGGTTATGCTTATTCTGTTGATGGGGGTATCACATGGTCGGAAAGCCAGCTCCTCCCCGATCCTTTGCCCAACCACATTTCGCAAAGTGACCCGGTATTGACCAGTGATGCATCGGGACACTTTTACCTGAGCAGCACCTCCAGGCAACCGGTAATGAACTACAACAGGGATATGCTCCTCTACAAATCTACCGATAACGGGCAAACCTTCAGCCTGCATGCAACGGCAGTCCCGGGAAGTGGCCTTCAGGGCGAAGACAAGGAATGGATCTTCTGCGATCCGGTTCCCACCAACGCCACATATGACAATATCATGATTGCATGGAAAAGCTTTGGCGCTTCATACGGTATCAAATTCAGGAAATCCGATGTAGGAGGCACCAACTGGGGCCCAACAATTGATGTAGGCGACAATCAATCAGGGCAAGGTGCTAACCTGGCTACAGGTACAGACGGAAGCATCCACATAGTATGGTGGGATGGCGGACTGAGGTATGACCGTAGCCTGGACGGTGGCGAAAACTTTGGACTGGATAGGTTTATCAGCGCCACCGGATCCCAGAACAATACTTCATTCCCATACATCTGTGTAGATTATTCGTCAAAACCCTCGAGGGGGAATGTTTATGTTGCTTTTATCGACAGAAGGCTGGGAACAGATGATGTATGGTTTCAGCGATCGACAGATGGTGGTGAAAACTGGATGACAGACCCGGTACGGGTAAATGATGTTGCACAGAACAACCAGTATTGGCCTTCCATTCAATGTGATGAGAACGGACGTATCGTAGTTGTGTATTTCGATGAGCGGGAGGGGCCCAGCCAGATGAATGCCTACATGGCATACTCTGACGATGAAGGAGATACATGGACAAATGCACGACTCAGCAATCTTACTTTTCACGGAATACAGCCGAACAGCAATGTGCGCTATGGTGATTATATAGGCATCGATGCCTATGGCGGAAAGATCGTGCCTGTCTGGACCGATGACAGGGCCGGGAGTTATAACCAGGAGATCTACACTGCAGTGATAGACATCCCTATCGGCCTGGACGAGCTCAGCAGCCTTAATGATGAATTAACACTCTATCAAAACTTTCCAAATCCTTTCACTTCAGAAACCAACATACGTTTTGAATTGAATAAAGAGGATCAGGTTCGGATAGAAGTATTCAATATTGCCGGCCAATTGCTGGATGTACTGCTAGATGAAACGCTGGCCACAGGCAAGCACCAGGTCAAATGGCAAGCTACCGAATATGATGCAGGCATATATATCCTTAAACTTTCATCAGAAAGATCTGTCTCTTATCTTAGGATGACACATCACCAATAAGATCTTATGAGCAATATGCCGGGAAAAAAAAGAATAGGATTGATCAGCCGCATTATATGGCTGCTTAATGTTATTCTGGCTGTTGCCTTGCTCGCAGCCTATCTCTCCTCCTATGTAGATCCGGGTACTAGTACCATTTTTGCCTTTTTAGGACTGGGTTATCTATTCCTGATGGTGACCAATCTTCTGTTCATGCTGTACTGGCTGATCAGAGGCAGAAAAAAACTCTTGCTTTCCCTGCTGGTGCTCTTGATAGGCTATCAGCCATTTGTTCATCACCTGCAGATCCTTCCCGGCCGTGAAGTTCCATCTGAGGGGACCACAAAACTCCTGAGTTTCAATGTTCAGAATATGGCCCACAGCAACCTTGGTGTGGAGGAGACAGAGATCAGAAGTGACATCTACAACTTTATTGGATCCCAGCAGGCCGATATCAGCTGTATCCAGGAATTCGCTGACAGGAGCAATGATTTCAAGGGTGTTTTTAAAGAAATGAGGACACTGACGCATTATGATTATTGTTATTACAATAATTACCGGCCGCAAAATAAAAATCGTATTTATGCACTTGTAATCCTAAGTCAATTTCCTGCCATAAACACAAACACGCTGGCACTGCCCGGTGAACAGCATCAATTTGGGCTGTATGCTGATATGGTCCTCCAGGGGGATACTGTGAGAGTATATAATCTTCATCTGGCGTCCATCCGGCTTCGCCATGAGGACTATCAGTTTGTGGAAGATATCAGCAAAGGACAAACAGAAAAAGGGGAATTCAGACGTGGATCCAGCAACATTCTCAGAAAATTGCATTCAGCATATAAGATCAGGTCACGTCAAACAGCTGTTGTTGAGCGAAGCCTTTCCGATTGTCCATATCCTGTGATCATTTGTGGTGATTTTAACGACACACCGCTTTCCTATTGCTACCACAGGATCTCCGACGGCCTGAACGATGCCTTTGTAAAAGCAGGTCACGGGCTGGGGAATACCTTCTCAGGCAAACTACCACCCATAAGAATTGATTTTATCCTGTATTCCGGTGATTTCAATGCTTATGAATTTAAGGTCCACCGCATAGATCTTTCAGATCATTATCCGGTAAGTGTTTTTCTAAGCAATAATTAGAATCT
>QMPN01000064.1 GCA_003648575.1 Bacteroidota bacterium | reverse complement strand
TAGCTTTTGTCGACGACCTCAAGGATAATGTCGATGCCGCTGCCTTGCATGGCATCACGCCGGTGCATCTCCCTTCCGGGAAGGAGATCATGGATCTTTTTGATGATGATTTGATCTTGATAAGATAATCCACCTCACCCCCTGGCTCCCTCTCCTTGAGGAGAGGGGAAAAAGGGGGAAGGGGGCTAAGGGGGTGAGGTGCGTTGATAATAATTACTGATTTCCTCCAGTACCTCCAACACCCCTTCCACTTCCTCAGTCCCCATTAACTTCACTTTAAACGGCTTGAAGTTCTTAAAGCCTTTGAAATAATTGCTGTAATGCTTCCGCATCTCAAACATGCCACGGCGGTCGCCCTTGTATTCGACTGAATGCAGCAGATGCTGCTTGCATACTTCAACCCTTTGGGTAACATCCGGCATCGATGGCAGGCTTCCATCTTTAAAGTATTGCCTGATCTCACTGAAGATCCAGGGATAACCCACAGCCGCCCGCCCGATCATGAGGCCGTCAACACCATACCTGTTTTTCATCTCCAGTGCCACTTCGGGCCCGGTGATGTCGCCATTCCCGATGATGGGAATGTTCATCCTGGGGTTATTCTTCACTTCTCCTATAAGGGTCCAGTCGGCTGTGCCCCGGTATAATTGTGCCCTCGTCCTGCCGTGGATGGTGAGGGCTGTGATGCCCGTATCCTGCAGCTGTTCTGCCACATCAACAATGATCTTGCTTTGCTCGTCCCATCCCAGCCTGGTTTTTACTGTCACCGGCAGGGTGGTGGCATTCACAACTGCCCTGGTAATCTCTATCATCTTGGGAACATCTCGCAGCATGGCGGCGCCGGCTCCTTTGCCCGTCACCTTTCGCACAGGGCAACCAAAATTAATGTCGATGAGGTCGGGTTTGGCCTGTGCAGCAATCTCAGTGGCTCTGATCATGCTGTTGATATCATGTCCAAAGATCTGTATGCCCATAGGACGTTCCTCATCCACCAGCTCAAGCTTAATCACACTCTTTTGGGCGTCCCTGATCAGCCCTTCTGATGAAATAAACTCGGTATACATCAGGTCTGCCCCCTGCTGCTTGCATATCAAGCGGAACGGCAGGTCTGTGATATCCTCCAATGGAGCCAGCATCAACGGGTAATCTTTAAACTGTATGTTTCCTATTTTCATACACAGGCAAAATTACTACATTTACGCCTTATATAGAAGATTGCCATGCTGAGGAGAAGCAATATACTTTCAAACTCATCCCCACCACTCAAGATCCTGGTCTTATTACTGATCATTTTTCTGAGCATCCTCTTTAGCATGATCTTCGGAATTGCATTGGGATTTGCCTTCTTCGGCACAGGCATGCTCGATTATATGAAGGAGGGCATGAACCTTACCGACCCTGCTTACCTGCCCATGCTGCAGTACCTGCAGATCATTAATACCATTGGCATCTTTATCATCCCATCGATATTGTTTGCAGCCCTGGCCGATAAATCCATCAGCCGATATCTCTCAATGAAAGTAAAGCCCGGATTTGTGAGTACAATCACCGGCATGGCGGTGATCATAGCCATTTTGCCTTTTATTCACTGGGTTGTCGACATCAACGAAATGATGGCCTTGCCCGAATGGCTATCAGGGCTTGAAAACTGGATGCGTCGCAGCGAAGATCAGGCGAAGGAGCTAACGGATATGTTCTTGCAAACTTCTTCCGTGGGCGGACTTATACTGAACCTCTTCATGATCGCTGTGCTTCCTGCTATTGGCGAAGAGCTCCTTTTCCGCGGAGCCTTGCTTCGCTTATTCAGGGAATGGACGAAGAACCCCCATTTCGCAGTGCTGATTTCTGCCTTCTTGTTCAGTGCCCTGCATCTTCAGTTTTATGGCTTTTTGCCCAGGTTTATTCTCGGGATTGTTTTAGGTTACCTTTTTATCTGGACCCGCTCCATCTGGGTTCCCGTACTGGTACACTTCGTGAACAATGGGATAGCAGTAGCAGGAGCATGGTATTTCTCCAGGCGGGGAATTGACAAGGATATCGAGTCTATCGGTGAGGTTGATCAAACAGGGATTATCATCTTCAGCCTGATCATGGTTGTGGTCATGATGCTCATGATCCGCTTGTATGAGCGCAAAAAAAAGGGAAGCACCATCGATGCTTCCCCCTGAATATTCGTATGAAACTTTAATTGCTAAAATTCGCAACTTTCCTTGAGGAATAGTTGATCTTAAATGCACCAACCTTTCTTAGTTCCTGCTTGATATCGGTGATCACACCCATGCGGGTCTTTTTATCCGCTTTGATAGAGGTGGTCAGGAATTTACGCTCCGACTCATCTCTTTGCTCCCTTTCGGTAGCGATGAATTCAGGGATATCACTCGGGTTGGCAAAGGCGTCGTTCAGCTGTATCCTGGATTCAGTACCAAACTGTGTTTTTACCGGGACCCCTACATAAATATAGCTTACAAGGGATTTCCTTTCCAGTTTCTGTACTTCAGTAGCCTCAGGTGCCTGAACCTTTACGATGAGAGTAACCTCACGCATAGTAGTGGTAACCATGAAGAAGAAAAGCAACATAAAGATAATATCCGGCAGAGCCGAGGTATTGATCTTTTGCGCGCCGTCTGGTTTTTTCTTTTTAAAGCGTGCCATATTAGTTTCCTCCTATATTTTCAGGTTCAGCTTCAGAGATGGCCATCGGGACAGCCTTTCGCACTGCTTTTCGATAGTCATCGTTAATCAGGTTAGTGAACTTTACACCGTAAAAACGTATGGAGACCTCATCTCGGAGCTCCCCAAAAGCAGCTGTTAGTTCATTCTGGACCTTGATATACATTTCGTAGGATGTACCCCTGTCGTTCTTCAATGATACCACCCCTTTCGACACTTCAATATCTCCCAGGTTCTCGATGAACCTTAACTCCTTTTCAGGAAGGTCTTCACGATTACCGGGATTGGTCATGAACTCTTTCACGTCCATTCTGAGAGTACTGATATCGGTACGATCTCCTTCAACCATAAGTTGATCAGAACTACTTACCAGGACCTTAAAAATATTCCTGTCTCTGATATCCATCTCAGTGTCGTCTTCAACGGGTGGGGGCAGCTTCCTCGTAATACCTGTATCAATGTCCATGGTGGTAGTCACCAGGAAGAAGATCAGCAACAGGAACGCAATGTCCGCCATTGATCCGGCATTTACTTCAGGTGTTTCTCTGGATGCCATAATGTGCTTATTTAAATAGTTTTGAAATACTGGCGTAGACGATCGATAATACCGCAAGAGTAGCAAGTATATACGTAAAGATCAGGCCTGTGCCGACATATTTTGCTGTTCCTGCTGACACACCCAGCTTTTCAAGCTGAAGGTCGGACAAGCCGACTGTGGCCAGCGAATAGGCAATGATCGCAATCACAACCATTACACCAATCCCAATAAAGATCTTGATCGAATTTTTTGGATTCATGATCATATGGGCAATGGGGAAAAGGATGGTGATCACTGCCGTGAGGATCACCAGGAAGTATCCCCAGTATATCAGCAGATCGTCAGACACCACGTTCAAAAAGAACAATAGCGCCAGCAATGCTGATATGGCCAGAAGTACCGCCAGGAAAATGCGTAATATTTTTGATGCTAGAACTGTCATGACAATGAAGTTTTATTATTTGTTCTTTGCAAGGATATCGATAAAGGAAATGGTGCTGTCTTCCATAGCATTAACAAGACTGTCGACCTTAGATACGATGTAGTTGTAAAAGATCTGCAGGATGATCGCAACGATCAGCCCGAATACAGTTGTCAACAGCGCCATCTTAATACCGCTCGCAACAACAGCAGGAGAGATATCACCCATGGCTTCGATATTATCAAATGCGGAGATCATACCAATTACAGTACCCATAAACCCAAGCATAGGAGCAATGGCGATAAAGAGGGAGATCCATGAGAGGCCGCTTTCCAGCCTGCCCATAAGTACGCTACCATAAGAAACGATTGATTTCTCAACTTCAGCAATACCGTCGTCGTAACGGGTTAGCCCCTGGTAAAAGATGCTGGCAACAGGTCCGCGTGTATTCTTACATACGTCCTTAGCTGCCTCAACACCGCCGGTTTCAACGGCATTCTCTACCTTATTCAGGAGTTTCTTGGTGTTTGTGGTCGAGAGGTTCAGGTAAATGATCCTTTCAATACAAATGGCAAGCCCGAAGATCAGGGCAAGGAGCACAAAGCTCATAAACATAGCATCACCTTCGATGAATTTTTCTTTCAGTACCTGGTGGAATCCTTTTACCTCTACAGGTTCATCTTCGAAAGTTTGCATGGGTGTTACAACCGCTTGCTCGACAACAGCCATTGTGTCAACAGCGGTGGTGTCAGTCTGTGCTTCAGGAACTGTATCTTCCTGCGCAAATGTGGTTGAAACTGTTAGTACCAGCATTCCTGCGATGGTCAGAAAAGCAATTAAATTTTTCATAGCCAATAATTGTTAAATTCTACGTTTTAAAAAATTATAATTTTATCTAATTAATTTAGTGTTCATGCATACAATGAGCGGAGAGAATGGGATTCGAACCCATGATGCGCTTTCGACGCATACACGCTTTCCAGGCGTGCGCCTTCGACCACTCGGCCACCTCTCCTGGATCATTCTAAGCCAAAGTCGAATCCAATAATCAGGCAGCTAAAGTAATAAAAAATTCACTGATTTTAAAAAATCCATTTATAAATTATTATTAAGACTCATGCTGTCGGTTTAGCTAAATATCACAAAAACCGTGCTGAACTTGCAATTATTCATAACTTCCGTTGGGTCAGGCTGTCATGCGCTCAATTCTCCTCTCAGGGATGTCTGCATAGCACGCTCAAGCTTGCTGCCCGTGTAGCCCTTGCCCAGGAGGAACATCAGTTTAGTGATTGCAGATTCGAGGGTCATGTCGAGGCCACTTACCACGCCAGCCTCCGAGAGGGGGACACTTGCCTGGTATTTTCCATGTTCCACGGCCCCTCCTTTGCATTGGGTTACGTTCAAAATAAACAAGCCCTGATCAATAGCTTCCTTTAGTATTGAAATAAAGGAATCATTAGTATGGGTATTCCCGGTACCGTAGGTTTCCAGCACAACAGCTTTCAGGCCCTTAATGCCAAGGGTCCCCCGGACCACCTCGTCAGTGATCCCAGGAAAGAGTTTCAGCACCGCTACGGAAGTATCCAACTGCTTATGAACTTTCAGCTTCTTGAAGTTCGGGCGCCGGATGGCATTCTTATTATACTTAATGTAAACACCAACATCGGCCAGCACCGGATAATTTACCGAGCGGAAGGCATCAAAATTCTCGGCATTATACTTGAAAGTCCTGTTGGCACGATATAGCTCGTTCTCGAAATATATGCACACCTCCGGAACTAGCGGGGTGTCATCCTCATGATGAGAAGCGATCTCCACAGAAGTGATGAAATTTTCTTTCCCATCGGTGCGATTCACGCCCAGCGGAAGCTGCGAACCCGTAAAGATGACTGGCTTGTTCAGGTTTTCCAGCATAAAGCTGAGTGCCGAGGCCGAATATGACATGGTATCGGAGCCATGCAGGATCACAAAGCCATCGAAAGCCTCGTAATGCTCTTCTATAATGTTCGCCAGGTGGATCCAGCGCTCAGGATCCATATTGGAGGAATCTACCGTTGGGTCGAAAGAGATATAATCGAGCTCATAATTACAATTGTCCAGCTCAGGGATGAGTTGCGACATATGTTCAAAGTCCAGGGGCCGCAAAGTGCCGCTGTCCTTGTCCATCATCATGCCTATAGTTCCGCCTGTATAGATCACCAGGATTTTGCTTTTATCTTCCATAATTAAATGTTCAGGTTAAAAAGTTGGGAGGCATTTCGGGTGGTGGCCTCTGCCACTGCCGCTGAGGTGGTGTCCAGTACTTCTGCCAGTTTATCGGCCACATGGATCACGTATGCACTTTCATTTCTTTTTCCCCGGTGGGGAACCGGTGGCAGAAAAGGGGCATCGGTTTCCAGAATGAGATGGTCGGTTCCCAGGGCCTCCACGACTTTATCAAGGCCGGAATTCTTATAGGTAAGCACGCCGCCAATACCCAGCATGAATCCCAGGCCAATGGCGCGTTCGGCTTCCTCCAAAGTGCCTGTGAAACAATGGAAAACGCCTTCCAGGCCTTTGATATCGCGGTTCTCCAATACCCTGAATATTTCAGTAAAAGATTCACGCGCATGGATCACGAGAGGAAGACCGTGCTCCAGGGCAAGATCAATCTGTTTATTGAAAGCAACGAGCTGTTCACGGTAAAAGCTTTTGTCCCAGTAAAGGTCGATCCCACATTCACCCACAGCATAATAAGTACGCTCCTCCAGCAGCTTTTCTACCAGATCCAGTTCCTTTAAGAAATTCTCCTTGACCGAAGTCGGGTGCAGCCCCATCATGGGAAAGCAGTTCTCAGGGAAACGTTCACTCAGAGCATGCATTCCACCCATCGAAGAGGCATCGATATTTGGCAGGAACATATACTTTACCCCGCTGGCAATAGCCCGTTCAACCATGATGTCACGGTCATCATCAAAGGCATTTAAATACAGGTGTGTATGGGTGTCGATCAGTATCACGGTGCAAAAATAGTAAATTATACACCTCACCCCCTGGCCTCTCCTCGAGAGCCCGTCCCGAGCGGTAGGCGAGGGAAGAGGGGGAAAAGGGGGACGGGGGGCCAGGGGGTGAGGTGCTTTGCTAATAATTCTTACTTTTGATTAGAAATACTAAAACACTTTGCAAAAAATCCTCATCATACGCTTTAGTTCTATCGGTGATATCGTGCTCACCACACCGATAATCCGCTGTATCAAGCAGCAGTTTCCCGATGCGGAAATCCATTATCTTACCAAGGAGAAGTTTTATCCGGTCATCAAGGCCAATCCCTATATCAGTCGCATATATACCTTTGCCAACGACCTTGGGCCGCTGATTGCCACTTTAAAGGAAATTGATTTTGACTTTGTGGTTGATTTGCATAGAAATTTGCGTTCGTCACGGGTCAGGCTGGCATTGCGAAAACCATCTGCCACATTCAATAAGCTGAATTTCAAAAAATGGCTAATCGTAAACCTGAAGATGGACCGCCTGCCTGATATGCATATCGTTGATCGTTACTTCGAGGCCGTCAGGCCAATGGGGGTGGAGAATGATGGGCAGGGACTGGATTACTTTATCCCGGTAGAAGACCTCTTATTGATGGAAGACCTGCCTCCCTCACATGCCGATGGCTTTGTTGCATTTGTAATTGGTGGAATGCACTATACAAAAATGCTTCCGGAAGAGAAGATTATTGAGCTTTGCCGCCTTATCAACAAGCCGGTCATTCTGATGGGCGGACCTGGGGAGCATGAAAAGGCTGAGCGTATTAAAGACTTATGTGAAGAGAAGATCTATAACGCATGCGGACTATATAATATTAACCAGTCAGCCTCGCTACTCAAAATGTCATCTATTGTATTAACGAATGATACCGGGCTGATGCACATTGCTGCAGCTTTCCGCAAAGAGATCTTTTCATTCTGGGGAAATACGATTCCTGCTTTCGGGATGTATCCATACCTCCCCGAAGGGGAAGGGACGTCACATATAATAGAGGTAAAAGGGCTTTCCTGCCGCCCTTGCAGCAAGCTCGGCTATTCGAAATGTCCGAAGAAGCATTTCAGGTGCATGATGGATATTGATACGGATCAGCTGTCTGCAAGGATCAAAGTATAGGATCATCGATCCCCAGGAAGGGATTGTTGGCCTTTTCAAATCCGGTACTCGTTTCAGGACCATGGCCGGAATAAACAATGGTTTCATCCGGCAGCACAAATAGCTTTTCAAAAATATTCTTTCTCAAAAGGTCGTAATCCCCTGTCGGGAAGTCGGTCCTGCCAATACTCATCTGAAAAAGCACATCCCCGACAATTACAAAGCCATCCTCCCGGCTTAAGAAGCATACACTTCCATTGGCATGTCCCGGGGTATACAATACCTCCAGCTTACTATTCCCGAAGACAATGTCTTCTCCTTCCTGTATAAAAGCTTTGGGCACCGGGTTTTTATCGAGGCTAAATCCGTATGTTTCTGCCGTCTGTGTTGAGTGATCCAGGAAGACCATACCTGCTTCATGCAGTTCAGGCCCCAGCCCGGTGAGCTCTTCCACCATATTGCAACCCATCACATGATCGATGTGGGTATGCGTGAGCAAGACCCTTACCGGCTTCAGTCCCTCTTCTTTAATATAATCCATCAATTGCAAGGACTCGACTTCATCAGAGCAACCCGGGTCGATGATCACACATTCTTTACTCTCATCTGAAAGCACATAAGTGTTTACCTGGAAAGGGTTAAAACTGAACTTTTTGACTTGTATCATCACTTATGGTTTATTTAATGCCGGGAGTCAATATTTTGGTGCTGCCGGCGTTTATTAAACAGCTATTTTCAACAGGCAAAGTTATCATAATTTGATTTCAGCCCCCTGAGAGGAGCTTGTCGGGGAAAATTCCCTAAATTAGCACCTCTAATTTGCCTGTAATAGCGCACCACTGTGAAAGGAATATTGAGCCACCGGGTTATCAGCTCCGTCATCGTTATGATGATGATGTTATGCTTTTCCTTCGAGGCCGGGGCACAGTTCTATAATGGCTCCCAACTGTCGTTTGGTAAAAACAGGGTACAGTACAAGGATTTTCTGTGGACCTTTTACAGCTTCGATAGGTTCGATACATATTTCTATCGCAACGGACAGGAGCTTGCCCAATATACTGCACGCTATGCACAAAAATATATTGGCGAGATCGAATTAAAACTCGAGTCTACACTGGATGATAAGATACAGTTCATCATTTTCAATAACCTCTCGGACCTGAAGCAGAGTAACATTGGTCTGATGCAGGATGAACAATACAATACCGGGGGGATCACACATATCATTGGCAAGAAGGTGTTTATTTATTTCGATGGCTCGCATACCCGCTTTGAGGAGCAGATCAGAGCGGGCATCTCATCTATTATTTTCAAGCAAATGATGTTTGGCCAGCGACTGGGGTCACAAATAAAGAATAACACCCTCTATACTATGCCAGCTTGGTATGAAGATGGCCTGATGGCCTGGCTTTCGGAAGGCTGGGATACAGATGTTGATAACCGCGTACGCGATGGGATACTTTCAGGGAAGTATGACAAATTCAACCATCTTACGGGTGTAGATGCCCTGGATGCAGGTCACTCGCTCTGGAAGTTTGTTGCAGATAACTTTGGATCCTCGGCGGTGCCGAATGTAGTGCACATGACCAAGGTGACCAGAAGCGTGGAGAATGGTTTCCTTTATGTGGTAGGACTGTCGTTTACGAACCTGATCCTGGAATGGAAAAGGTATTACATGGAGAAATACAGCGCAGATGAATCAGGACGCTACCTGCCATCTGTTGTCGTACAGAAAAAGGTAAAAGATAATCAGGTATACCTTCGGCCGGCACTAAACCCTGACGGGAACAGCCTCGCATATGTGAATAATGATATGGGCCGGTATAAACTTTATGTCAAGGACCTGGTGAGTGGCAAGCGAAGATGCATCTGGCGGGGAGGTTATAAGCTCGATGAGAAAACAGATTACAGCTATCCCTTGCTCGACTGGCACCCCATGGGTGATATCCTTGCCTTTATCGTTGAAAGAAAGGGGGAGGTTCATCTATTCTTTTACTCCAGGGAAACGAAGAAGCTCAACAAGATGATCCTCTACAACTTCGAGAAGATCACAAGCATAGCCTACACTCCGGACGGCAGAAAGCTACTGGTGTCAGCAGTGCAGAAAGGGCAGTCAGACATTTTTCTCTTCAACATTTCTTCAGGATCGCATGAGCAGATCACCAACGATATTTTCGATGACCTCCATCCCCGATTTGTGCAAAACGGAAGGATGATTGTTTTCAGTTCGAACAGGATATCAGATACCCTGCCTCCTCCTATGGCTGAACCGCCTGAGGTGATCCCACATAATTACGACCTCTTTGCTTACAATTATAATAGCAGGAGCCAGGTGCTCAGACGGGTAACCAGCACACGTTTTGCCAATGAGCGTTTTCCCATGCCATATACCGATGGGCTGTTTACTTACCTGAGCGATAACAATGGTATCTACAACCGATATGTAGCCCGTTTCGACAGTGCGATCATTGCTGTCGATACCACCATCCACTACAGGTACTTCACCGAGTCGGTCCCGGTGACAAATTATTCAAGGAATATTATCTTTCATGATGTCAGCCCGGAAAGTATGCAGCTGGCACAGGTCGTTTACGATGATCATCTATATAAGATTTACCTGGAAGATATACCCCCCGGACCTCCTCTGGCTGAATCACTCGTAAATACGGCCTATATGACCCAGCTGCAAGGCACATTGACGGCACCGGGAGTTACTCCCTCAGAGCCCGAAGAGCAGGAAAGGCCTCAGCCTGCACGGCAAAGATTTTTCAATGTTTATGAAAGTGATACGCTATATGATGGCGGACAGGAGATCGACATCGATAATTATGTATTCGAACGACAGGCCTATGTTAATGTTGGTGGTGAGGAGCAAGCTGTCTGGAGGCTTGAAGGCGACAGCGTGCCGGGCTTCGTGGTCCCCAAGAAAAGGAATTACAGGGTTGAGTATTCCATGAACCAGTTTGTGACACAGATCGATTTCAATTTCATAAATATGACCTACCAGCCCTTTGCCGGTGGCGGGTCGCCCATTTTCCTGAACCCTGGCTTTAATGCGCTCTTTAAGATTGGAATGACTGATTTGCTGGAAGATTATCGCCTTGTAGGAGGTGTCAGGCTGAACATTAACCTGATCAATAACGAATACATCTTCAGCTATAGCAACCTCAAGCGCAGGATGGATAAAGAGATCGTTCTTCACAGGGTAACAGTCGAGAATGTTAGCGGATACGAAATTGTCAGGAATCATTCTCATGAAGCGTATTTTGTCCTTAAATGGCCTTTCAGCCCTGTGTTTGCCGTGAAAGGGACTGCTTCATACAGAAACGATGCGCGGGTCGTGCTTGCCACTGACGTTAATGCCCTGAAAGAGAGGACCGTATATACCAACTGGGGAGGACTCAAGGGGGAGTTGGTCTATGATAACACACGCAGTCTGGGGCTGAACCTCTACGATGGGACAAGGTTTAAGGTGTTTGCCGAATATTACCAGCAGATTGAACGGGGTAATCAACAGCTGATAGTTCTTGGGGCAGATTTCAGGCATTATATTAAGATACACCGGAGTTTTATCTGGGCCAATCGCATCGCACTCAGTACCTCTATGGGTCACAATAAGTTGATATACTATATGGGTGGTGTTGATAATTGGCTGGCACCTAAATTCAATGGTGAAACACCCATCGACCAAACTCAGAATTATGCATTTCAGACGCTGGCCACCAATATGCGCGGCTTCCATCAGAATATACGGAACGGAAACAATTTTGCTGTTCTCAATTCAGAGTTGCGCATGCCGGTATTCAGGTATTTGTATAATCGTCCAATCAGGTCCGATTTCCTGAACAACTTTCAGCTTGTTGGTTTTGTTGATGCAGGTACAGCCTGGACAAGTTGGAATCCATACTCCGGTGAGAATTCACTGTACACAAAATATATCTATAGCGGTTCACTGCTCATCATTGTAGAGCAGCAACGAGATCCCATGGTAGGAGGCTTCGGCTTCGGCCTAAGAAGCCGTATCCTTGGATACTTCATGCGTGGCGACCTGGCCTGGGGCGTTGAAGATGGCCGTATCTATAAACCGGTGTTTTACTTTTCTTTATCACTTGATTTCTAGAAGTATCGAAGGAGTGTTATTTTGCTTTCTGAAATAAAAACACCTCACCCCCAATATTTTTTTGGCACGCGCTTTGGATTATAAGGGCAGGGCCCAATAAATTATAAACCTTTAAATCCTGTTAGTGATGAAAGCAAATGCAAAAAAATCCGCTTTGAAAGCCGCGACAGGGATGTGCGGGTCACAGTTTCGATGGCTCTTTTATCTGGCGCTGGCTACCCTATTTCTCAGTTCATGTTACACCGAACCATGGTATGGCTATAATGGCCAGCCGGGGAATGCATTTCTCGCACTCAATTGGGTTGATGCCAAGCCTGAGTATATCGATGCAGGTACAGGGGATATCCCTCCCATGTTCCACTACGGAACCTATTATAAAGCATGGCCTGGCTTTTACACTCTTTATTATGATGGCAGTTTCTGGAACGGACAGGCAAATGTTTTTTATGCCTGGGAAGTTGATTATGAGATCTGGCAGACTACCGGGGAGCCGGGAGGCATGTACTACAATGGTGCCAATGGCCCCAACAACTACTTTTCTGTAGAGTGCAGCCCATATGGACCATGGGTATACGGACCTGGCTATAAAACAGCCGAACTGCCGGATGGCTTTGAACTGAAAGAAGAATCTGATGAAAAGATCATCATTG
>QMPN01000063.1 GCA_003648575.1 Bacteroidota bacterium | reverse complement strand
TATTATCGGAATTTTAACCGTGAATACATTATTTGCAGTGCTGATTATTATCTTTTCTCCGCATAGGCTTTTATAGCGGCTGTTAATATTTCGGAGGCCCATACCATTTCCATCTTCTGTAATGGCTTTTTCCTGCATGGGGTTCTCCACTATTATAAACTTGTTGTCGCTAAATATTTTGATTTCCAGGGGTTTTTTAGAGGAAACTATGTTATGCTTGACTGCATTTTCGATGAGCAATTGCAGCGTAAGCGGAGCTATTTTCCTTACCAGCAGATCGTCTGCAATTTGAATCTCAATCTTTAATTTATTTTCGAATCTTAGCTCCAGGAGAAAAATATAGGATTCGATAAAGGAGAGCTCTTCACGAATGTCGATAAGCTCCTTATGCCTGTTGTCGAGCACATGCCTGTAAACATCAGATAACTTTCGGATAAACTCCGCTGACCTGTCAGCATCTTCATATACCAATGATGACAGCGTGTTCAGGCTATTGAACAGAAAGTGCGGGTTGATCTGGGCCTGCAGCATTTCAAATTCAAACTCGGCACTTTCCTTTTTGTATTTTTCGGCTTCTGCCAGGGTATCCCGCCACTGTCTGAGCAGTATGATCCCAAAGTCTACGATGTTCATGAGAATGATCCCGACAAGAATGAACAAGGCTATTGTCAGCTCGTCGGAAAATAATATGAAGAGCCTGGCAGATACTAAATATACATATACCAGCCGGATTCCCGTGAAGATGAGAATGCCAACAGTCCAGTAAGACAGTATTTGCAAAAACAGGCGATATACAGGCTGCTTATCCCATGCGGCTGCTCTATCCAGGCGGGATTTAAGGTGGTATATAATTTCTATGAAAAGTACTGTGAGGATAATGGCCCCCATAAACCATTCAAAAGACTGGAAACCTTTGTAATACCGGTACTGAAGCTGGAATATAAGCTCGAGAAGACCGGCTCCCGCCAGTGCAAGAAGTATCGACGAGAGTAGTCGTTTCCTAAAGCTATTTAATACCATTTCAAACATGCATATACATTCTAACCAGTATAAGGCATTTTGTCAAAAATAGCCATTTTCCGGGCATGAATTCAAAGAACGAGGTGATAAGGAGGATTTCCGGGTATTTTAGTCCTTCTTTATAATGGTTTTCCGGATAACCTCTTTCTTGTTCCTAACAATAACATAGTCGTACTTTCCTGCTTTCAGCGTGCTGACGTCGAAGCCTATCCTGGCAATGTTTTCCTTTTTTAGCAAGTATGTGTAAAGTACAATGCCGCTTTCACTATAAATACGCAGTTTTACTTTGTCCTGCTCAGGTTTTACTACATGGAATTTTACGATGTTGCCGGGAAAGAGATTGATGCTTGCCTGGAAGGTTTTGTCAATTACAGGGCTTGTCGTTCTGTTGGTATCGGTATTATCAGCCCTCGAGTTCATAAACAAACCCATCATCAGGGCGATCATTGTGAGTGTCAGGATTCTTGTTTTCATGGCGTGTGGTGTTTAAGTTTATGCAGCTAAATTAGTGCGCCACCACGGCCGCGAAAAGTGATTTCGGGTGAAGTGTAGTTTAAGATGAGTGAAATGAACAAAGCGGGGAGTGAAATGACTGCCTGGCTGCTCTTTTGTGCTATGAAATTAATTTCCAGCTTATTGATGCATCCTTAGCCATGGACACCAATTTTTTAAACTCACTATTCACAAAGTTATTGGCTATGAAATTTGCCGGGTGGATGATGATGGGAATATCGAGGGTTTTGGCGTAATGAATGACATCTTCAAGCTTATTGAAAGTTTCCATGCGATATTCATTGTGGATCCAGAACATTGTTGGATAGAAATCTTTGTCTGTGCTTATATCGTCTGGCGAACCAATGATCTCATTTCCCAAAAAATATCTCAGTCCTGATTCCACTGACCATTTCTTATATAATTCAGGCTCGTAAGGCGCGTAGTGATTCTTGCCCAGCTTGATGTCACCTGATCCATGCTTTGTAAAACTCGATATTTCTGTACCTGATAGTCTTGTTCGGAAGCGTTCCAGTTCATCATTGAAAGCATTCAGACTTCTGGTGTTTTCAGCATGGAAGCCGATCTGGTGATTTCCCTCTTTCAGAAGAGACAGAATCTTCTTGTCCGGGAGGGTGCAATTTCTGAAATAGAATACGCCTTGTATCCCATTCAAATTACAATATTCGATCAAAGATTCGGCAGGCTTTAAATAGCCTAAGCAGCTTATTGCAGGAAACCAATAATCTTCCCTGAGTTTGCTTGTAACTTTTTGAAGAATAGTATTCCGCCCATATGGCTTGTCAACATCAACTCTTAGTATTAAACCCATCTTTATTTGTTAATGTATAGACGAACCCCATATCGTCGGAGGAAACTGATAAATTGTTTTATTTCAGCTGCTTTGTTGCCATTCAGGAATATGCTTAGCCTGTTATAATCCAGTATCGATATTTTCCCTTTGAGGGAGGGATCAAGTTTATCGACAGGGATGTTGATCAGGATCAGAAGGTCTTTACCGGAAGCTTCATCCGGTCTGTCGATAAGTATTCTCGACTTATTAAAGACCAGCATTCCGTCTTCCATCTGAGACTCTGTGCCATCCTTAAATTTCAAATAAGAGGCGTATTCTGTAAGGATCTTTTCGAAGCGTTCTTTCTTTTTAGTATTATCGAAGTCTATCTTCTTGATCTCTTTTGCCGGACTTCCTCCTGCCAGGGTATTTGCCTCAATGCTTTTATTGATAAGTGAATTTGCTCCGATAATTGCATTTTCACCGATCACTACATTTGGCAGGATAAATACTCTCCAGGGCAGCCAGACATTATCTTCGATCTTTATGGGACCGAAATTGACCGGGCCTCCATCAACAAAATTACTCCATACACCATGTGTGAACATTAAGGTGTGCCCACCGATACCAACATGTTTGCCGATGGTGATCCCTTCACCTGCATCAAGCCAGCAATAAGGGAAAATACGGCTGTGGTCACCAATGGTGATCCCTGCATTTTCGGTAAATTCGGAGCTTATGACGCTGGCAGGTGCGATATGCACATAGTCTGAAATATTCACTTTCAGTGTTTTGATCATTGCGAGTGGCTTGATAACAGTGTTCTCACCAATCTTTAAGTACCTCGCTTTTATATAGGTAAACGGACCAATCCTGGTGTTTGCCCCTATTTCAATTGTGTTGGAAACTATCAGGCTTCCGAATCTCAGCTTTGCTCCTTTGCCAATTTTATGACCTCCCAGGCGTCTGATGTTAACATGAAGGAAGGACGGGAGCAGTGCCAGAAGGATATTAGAAAATGTTTTCATGGATCCGGTTTAAACTTGATTTAAAGCTATCAATTGTATTATTTGCTTGAGTCTTCAGCCTCAGCCGCGGCCGCTTCAGCCTGCTGCATCTCTTCTTCAGATAGCCATCCACCGCCAAGGGCTTTGTAAAGCTCAATATATGAAGTAAGCAGATCCCGCCGTACGGTAGAAAAACTGAGCTGGGCATCAAAAGACTGTCGCTGAGATTCGAGTACCTCAAGGTAGCTGGTTACTCCTTTGGAGTACCTTTCGTCGGAGAGCATTTCTGCATTTTTTGCTGCAATCATTCGGGCCTCATGAGCGATAAGTTCCTCTTTCAGTGTTTCTATGCTGATGAGGGCATCCTCCACCTCTTTGAAAGCCTGTATTACAGTGAATTCATACTCAAGCCTTGAGGCTTCAGCCATGTATCGCTGCATCTCAACCCTTCGCTTGTTCTTTCCAAACTGGAAGAGGGGCCCAAGCAAGGTTCCGCCTACCGACCAGGCCATGCCGCCGCTTGTGAAGGATGAAAGCTCATTGCTGGCTCCCCCAAGTAAACCGGTAAGGCTGATCGATGGAAAGCGCATCGCTACTGCGACACCTATCATAGCGTTTTCTTTCATGTAATCGGCCTCTGCCTGGAGGATATCAGGCCTTCTCTCCAATAACTGAGAAGGCAGTCCGGTGGGAATCTCAGGCGGATATTCCTGGTCGTATAAGCGAGTGCCAACGATGATAGAGTCAGGGACCCGCCCAAGCAGTATGCTTAGTGTACTCTGATCATAAGCTATGTATCTTTTGTAAACAGGCACTGCTGCAGCTGCAATAGCTTCCTGTATCTGTGCCTGATTCAGATCTATTTCAGGAACGGTACCATAATCAAAGCGGGCCTGGATGATCTGGGTTCCGCTGTCCCGTGAAATGAGTGTACTCCTTGATATCTCCAGTTTGGATAAATCATCAAGCAACTGAAAATATGTACTGACTACTGACGTGATCAGTGTCATCTGTGTCATGCGCATGGCATACTCCGAAGATAAAAGCTCTGCCTTTGCGGCTTCCGTCGAACGACGGTATTTACCCCAGAAGTCGATCTCCCACACCAGTTCAGGAAAAGCATAAAAGTTACTGCTTGGCTGGTCTGCTTTTACGCCTGAAAAGTTGCCCCTGGAGGCGCCGGCAGCAACGTTGACAGTGGGTAGGGCATCTGCTCTTGTATATCCTACATTGGCCCTGGCTGCTTCAACCCTTGCAGCTGCCTGAAGTACATCTTTATTCTCTTCAAGCGCAATGGCGATAAGGGTGTCGAGTACAGGGTCGTCAAACATATCCCACCACATCAGGTTTACGACCGTATCGGTAATATCTTCATCAAAGCGGAATACCTCAGGGTTATTGAGTTCAGGCTGCTCATAATCGGGGCCGACCTTACATCCTGCCAGGTAAACGATGAGGGCAAGAACAGATAATAAGATAATGCTTCTTTTCATAGCAATACTTTTATTCACTTTCTACTTTTTCTTCAGCAAGCTTTCTCTTCTTTTCGTAGCCTGCTATCTTTCCGATGAAAACAAACAACATAGGGTATAGGAATATGCCCAGAAGAGTTGCTATCGTCATCCCTCCAAACAATGCCACTCCCATTACTTTTCTGGCTTCAGCACCTGAACCGCTGGCAATTACTAGCGGAAAAACACCAAAAATGAATGAGAAAGCGGTCATCAGGATTGGTCTGAACCTGGATTTAGCTGCGCTGATGGCTGCTTCAAATAATGTCACGCCTTTTTTAAATTCTTCGTTTGCAAACTCCACGATAAGGATGGCATTTTTTGCAGCCATTCCAATTAGCATGATAAAGGATATCTGGGCAAAGATGTTGTTTTCGAATGAGGGGCTGATCAAACGCGCCACCCATAGGAAGAATATGGCACCGAAGATGGCGAATGGGGTCCCCAGAAGGATGCTGAATGGCAATGACCAGCTCTCATACTGAGCCGCAAGGATCAGAAACACAAAGATCAGCGAAAATGTCAGGATGATCCCCAGGGAGCCGGATGCTTTCTTTTCCTGGAACGACATGGCATTCCACGCATAAGACATATCTTCGGGAAGAAGCTCGTTGGCAACCTCCTCGATAACACTCATAGCCTGAGCAGAAGTATATCCTGCTTTAGGGGTGCCGGTTACTTCTGCCGAACGAAACAGATTGAACCTTGTTGTATAATCGGGACCTACTATACGCTCAATATTAGTAAGTGTGGCGAGAGGTACCATATTACCATCTTTATTCATAATAAAGAAGTTGCTGATCTGTTTCTCATCAACACGATACTGCGGTTCGGCTTGAATATACGTTTTATACAGGCGTCCAAATCGCGTAAAGTCATTCACATACGTCCCTCCCATAAATGCTCCTATAGTCGTATAGAGGTCGTTAAGGGAGACACCTAATTTTAAGGCTTTTTCGCGGTCAATATTCATAAAACGCTGAGGCACGCTAGCCTGGAAAGCTGTAAATGCGCCTCCTATCTCTGGCCTGGCATTTATCGCCTGGATGAACTTCATAGTGTGCAGGGCGAGATAATCCGGGCTGTTACCTCCTTTGTCCTGTATCATGATACTGAACCCTGATCCATTTCCCAGGCCGGGAATGGCGGGAGGCCCGAAGGCAAACGCCTGGGCACCCTTAACCCTGGCAGCAAGGTCCATGTTCAAGCGCTGAACGATCTCTGTTGCCGTTGCACTTCTATCGCCCCATGGCACAAGCGAAATAAATTGAAGTCCGCTGCTGGGTGAATAGGAAGAGGAAAGCAAGCTATAACCGGTAACATTGGTGTTGAATTGCACTTCGGGATAGGTCATAAGAATCTCTTCCACCTGCTTCGCTATTTCATCAGAACGCTGTAGAGATGAGGCATTGGGCAATTGCATGTGTATGAAAAAATACCCCATATCTTCTTCCGGAATAAAACCTCCGGGAACAAGCTTCAGAAATACCCCGGCACCTACACTCATAATGAGGATGAATATAACTGAGCGCTTAATTTTTCGTGTTACTACATTGGTGAAACTCATGTATGAGCCTGTAGTTTTATCCATCCCCTTATTAAATTTACCAAAGAACCATCCAAGGGGTCCTCTGTATGGCTTGGGTTCTTTAAGCAACAATGAACACAGGGCAGGACTCAGGGTCAGTGCATTTATCGAAGAAACGATTACAGAGACAACGATCGTGATCGCAAATTGCTGGTAAAGCAAACCAGTAATTCCTGCCATACCTGCAACCGGAATAAAAACTGCAATCAATACAAGGGTGGTGGCAATTACCGGTGCCGTTACCTTACGCATGGCATCAATCGTTGCTTCTTTTGCCTTCATGCCTTTGGCAATATTAACCTGTACAGCTTCAACAACAACAATGGCATCATCAACAACAATACCGATAGCCAGCACTAGGCCCAGCAGAGAAAGTACGTTAATGGTAAATCCGAGTATCGGGAAGAAGAGGAAAGCACCTATCAGTGATACCGGAATGGCAAGGGTTGGAATAAGTGTAGCCCGCCAGTCTTGGATGAAAATGAAAACTACAAGGATCACAAGTGCCAATGCAATGAAAAGCGTGATAATAATGTCTTTTATTCCGGCAGTAATAGGTAAGGTTGAGTCAAGGGAAACATCGTATTTGATGCTCTCAGGAAAGTTTTGGGCCAGAATATCCATTTCAGTAGTAACCTGCTGAGCAAGATCAACGGCATTTGATCCGGGAGCCTGATATAAAGCAACAATAGCACAGGTTTCTTTGTTCAGGCGTGTGAATGAATTATAGGTTTCAGTACCAAGGTTTATAGTGGCTATATCTTTTAGTTTAACCTGGGAACCATCGGATTGTGTCCGAATAACGATCTCGCCAAATTCCTCAGGTGAGTTAAACCTGTCGGGAAGGCGAACGGTATATGTAAATTCAGTTCCGGGAGGAGCCGGTTCTGCACCAAACCTTCCACCTGGGGCGATCAAATTTTGTTCATTGATTGCATTCACAATTTGCGGTACCGTGATGCCCATCTGGGCCAGCCTGTCGGGTTTGACCCATATACGCATGGAATAGTCGGATGCCCCCATGACAGTAACACGTCCGATACCTTTTATACGGGCCAGTTGGTCTTTGATATTGATCAGGGCATAATTACCAAGGAATTCCTGGCCATATCGCCCATCAGATGTGAGTGTAACGATCATCAGAATATTGGGTAATGATTTTTCTGTTGTTATCCCGAATTTTGTTACTTCAGCAGGAAGTTTAGCTGATGCTGCTGAAACCCTGTTCTGTGTTAGAACGGTGTTCATGTCTGGGTCGGTACCTACGTCAAAGGATACATCAATCAACATTGTGCCGTCGTTGGAATTGGTTGATTTCATGTAGATCATGTTATCAACACCATTGATCTGTTGCTCCAGAGGGGTGGCCACAGATTCCTCAACAGTGATGGAATTGGCACCGGTATAAGTACCCCTTACCTGTACAACGGGGGGCGTGAGGTTGGGGTATTGTTCAATGGGCAGGCCTATCAATGATACTGCTCCAACAATGACAATAATAATTGCAATAACCATAGCAACAATAGGCCTGTGGACGAAAAAATTTCCTTTACTTTCTGCCATAGCTATTTAGATTGCTGTTTGGTTTTGCTCTCGAATTTGATGATTTCCGGTTCAATAATCATTCCTTCCCCGACTTTCTGAAGTGCATCAATGACTACTTTGTCACCTACTTCAAGCCCTTCGTTTATCAGGCGATAATCGCCGAGCGAGGGCCCTGAAGTGATTTGCCTGGATTGTACCATATTGCTGTCGTTCACAACATATACTGAGTTTAAACCCTGTAGCTCCATAATACATCGCTGAGGAATTAAAATGGCATCTTCAACCAGGCGTATAGCTATTTTTACCTTTGCATAGAGGCCCGGACGAAGGATCAGTTTGGGGTTTGGGAAATCGGCCTGGACAAGGATAGAACCAGTAGTTGGATCAATTCCACGATCGATAAAATCAACCAGACCCTTATGCTCATATACGGATCCGTCAGACAGGATGATCTGTACATTTGGTGTTTGTTCCTTTAACTGGGTGGTTGGCTCTTCTATCATTGCCTCCAGACGTGCAAGATATTCCCTTGACATGTACAGGTAATCCGACTCGGTGAGAAAGAACCTTACTTTTATATGATTAGTTTCTGATACTGTGTTGAGGATTACCGGATTAGGGTCTCTTCCTACAAAATCACCCACCCGGGCTTTAGTCATCCCAATAATACCATTGATGGGGGAATATATTTTACAGTACCCCAGCTCTATTTGAGCTGATCTCAGGTTGGCGTTGGCGGCTTCAACAGAAAAAATATAAGCATCATACTGTGCCTGCGATGCATCCAGATCACTTTTACTCACTGCATTCATTTCTGCAAGCGGTTTGATTCGGTTCAGATCACTTTCAGCTTTTACCATCATGGTTTTAGTAGCAGCAAGTTCGCTCTGCTGTGCATTCACCTTGGCTTCAAAGGGAAGGGGGTCAATGGAATATAGCAGCTGGCCTTGCTTTACTTCAGTACCTTCATCAAAGTGTATACCTTCAAGGTAACCTTCAACCCTGGCGCGGATCGGAATGTCCTTTTCACCGTAAATCTCACCAACAAATTCTCTATAGATGGGCACATCATCAGTAATTACCTCGACAACAGTGATCTTTTGAGGTGGGGCAACAGCTTGCTTTTCACTGCCACATGACACCCATATTAATGAGCTGAAGATGAGAATAATAAAAAGCATTGAAGAAAATAAACGCATAAAGCCATAGTGTTTTAAGTTAATCCTGAACGATAAACAAAGATAATGTTTCGTGAGTACTTCACACTATCCCTATATAAATGTTCTAAACATTGACTTTTGTTGCCTTTTCAAAGGGGGCATCCCTATCAAATAAATAGCGGTATGTGATGTGTGTTTTGTAGATCTTCGAACCAATTTGTTCACACACTTTCATCATGGTTGGATTGAAGTCGCCGATCCAGTTCAATTCCAGATCAGTATATTGGAAGCCCGGCTTAGAAGCTAACCTGGCGAAATTAACAACCAGCCCGCCTTCAACACCTTTACCCTGGTGTTCAGGTACAACCCCAAATAATCTTCCAATAATTCGGGTAACCTTCCTGGTACACTTGATCTTATATAGCAAGCTTAATTTATGAAACAAATTCAGTTGTCCTTTGAAATTCTTTGTTATCTGTGAAATATCCTGCATCATGATAAAAAAACCGATTGGTTCTCCCTTATAGTAGGCGATATGAACCAGGCGCTTATCCATGATGGGTTTCATCTGCTTGAGCAAGGCCAGTGAATGTACCTTTGTGATCTTTGAGATCCCCGGGAACCTGGCCCAGGCAGCATTGAAGATGATCATGAAGTCTTCAGCGATCTTTTCAGTTTTTGATTTATCGAAAATCTCAAATGTGTAGTCAGGGTTTTCAGATAACCTTTTGGCTTTCTCATGGATCTCCGGGCTTAATCCCTCTGTTTCAAAGGTGCGGTGGTAGGTGTACTGGTTAAAATAGTTTTTAAAGCCATATGCTTCGAAAAGCTCATTGTAATATGATGAATTATAGGGCATATTGTACAAAGGTTCGTAAAACCCATCTGCAAGACAGCCCCAGAAACTGTCGCGTTCACCGAAATTAACAGGCCCGTCCATGGCCTCCATTCCCCTTTCTGCTAACCACCCTTTGCAGGCATCAAATAAGATTGATGATGCATCCGTATTATTAATGCAATCGAAAAATCCCAGACCGCCGGTCGGCTGATTATTCTTGTTGGCAGTTTGTTTGTCGTAGAAAGCGGCCACGCGTCCAACAACATGCTTTTGTTCGTCTTCGAGTATCCACCTTATTGCATCTCCCTGCCGAAACTTCTTGTTCTGCTCAGGATCAAAGATCTTTTCTATGTCAGAATCCAGCGGTCGGCTCCACCTGGGATCATCATGATATAAGTGTGCCGGGAAATCAAGAAAGGCTTTAATAGATTTTTTTTCTGAAACTGCTTTTAAGGTAAATGAATTCATTTCCGATAATACTATAGTAATGGTTAATTATAATGTAGAAAGGGTTTGACAGAAATCTTCAATTGCTTTTGGGAAAATGGCCCGCTCGGCAACCAGCTGTCGGTTTGATATAAAGATCTTTTGAGCATCCCCTTGAAATGCAAGGATAGTATCAGCACGCGTATCTTCCTTCATGATGATGCCATTTATTCCATCTGTCACCCAATCCCTGTTGTCGGGGAGGTCAGAGACCAGGGGGATGCAGCCAAACGACATGGCTTCAATCAGTGAAACAGATAAAGCATCTGATGAGAGTATAGAGAAGTAGAAACGTGATTTTCGGTAATAATCGTTTTGCTGGTCAGGCGAAATAAATCCAACAAAGTCTACAGATTCTTGCATGCCAAGCTCTTCACTTAATTTAATAAGTTCACTTTTGAGAGGCCCCACATTGGCGATCACCAGACGGGCGTCTTTGTTTGCATCTCTTAGCTTCGAAAAGAAATGAAGTACCCTGTCGATGTTTGAATTCTCGTTCAGGGTCCTGTTTGAAAAGAAAAGATTCGGGTCTTTTATCTCACAGCTGGCTTCAGGAATTTCCTGTAATCCGAATGGGAAGGTAGTAGTGGGAGTGGAGGTCAGATCACCAACAATTTTGGTAACAGCTACGGAGTCGCTGGTAATCAGGTTCGCAGCGTTCAGGGCGAATCGTGTAATGCTTTTATAAAACTTATTTCTGAAAGGGGTCACAAGGATATCTGTTCCCCAGGCAGTTTGGATCAAGACAAACTGCCGTCCCGATAATTTTTTTGACAGGGCAGCCAGGACACCATAGCTGGTGATGTAATGGGCATTCAGATAATCTGGCTTAATCTTTCTCAGGATCCTGATCAGGGGGATTAACATCCTGAGAAACTTAACATTTGTACCGGATTCAGCGATCTTAAGATTAAAAGTGAAAATACGCTCATCAGGAAGAAAGTCCTTTGCCTCAGGGCTGATGCCTTTGGACGAGACCAGGTAAACTTCAAAGTACCTGCTCAGCTCTTTGGCCCATTTGATGGTATGCGGACTTTCGCAATCGCCTATGATGAGATACTTCTTCATTTTTGACCAAGGTGGGTTTTGAATATTTCTCTGATCCTGACAAAGTCTCTATCGTTGAGTTGCCTGTGAACTGTTACCGGGAGGTTGATCATCCGTTCACTAACGGACTCACCTACCGGGCAACTACCATCAATATAGCAATATCGAAGACTCCCTTTTGGATGCACAACATCATTAAACCACTCTCCTGCAACAACTCCTGATCTCTTCATCTCTGCTTTTATGGCATTGATTTTTTTCATTGGAACCGATGATTCGAATAGTACAGGGTACCTGACAAAATTATAACGGTTTGAGTAATATTGCCGGATGCCGGGAATGTCTTCAAGGGTTTGGGCATACTTCTCACAGAGGCTATTTTTTAATTGGTTGCTTGCTTCAATTTCACGAATCTGAAGATAAACCAGGTAAGCAAAATACGGAGAAAGCTTCACGGGATAATTTTTGGGCATCTCGCCCTGTAGTTCTGCCGGGGGTGATTTATAAAGCAGCCCGGTGATGTACAATCCGCCAGTCATCCATTTTTTCAGGAAAGCATTACAGCGAGAAGAAGAAAAAAGGTGAATCTTTAGTGATAGGAGAATCCGAAAGTTTGCCATCCATGGGAAATAGGGTAGCTTGTCATAGTATTCAGCAAGCCGTTTCCTGAGATCTTCATCATTAACGAGAATAATGCCACCAGTCCCGCTGGTAAGCGGTTTAGAATATTCCAGGCTGAAAAAAGAAGCATCGCCTAATGTTCCGGCTTTCCGGCCATGTTTGTCGACGGAGCCGAAGGTATGAGCAGCGTCCTCAATGATCATGATCCCGGGAAAATCCCGTTTGAAGTCTTCAATATATTCACAGGTGATGCCATAATTATGTGTGAAAATGATAGCCTGCGTATTGTCATTGATGGCATCCCTGAGGAGGTCGGGGTTGATATTTAAATTTTCTTCTTCTACATCGATATATACTGCTGTAAGACCGGCATATTTAATAGCGTTTGTAACAACCACACAGGTGTAACCGGCTACAATAACTTCATCCTTTCCAGCAGATTTATCTACCATAAAAAGGGAATACAATCCCATCCTGGCAGCACCAAATAAAAATACAGAGTTTGGGTCCACTCCAAAATATGAGGCAGTTTCATCTATACAAAGCTGCACAAGTTTTTTTGGCTTATAAGATCGGACCCACACCCATAAAAAACGAAAAAAGTGCTTCGTCCT
>QMPN01000062.1 GCA_003648575.1 Bacteroidota bacterium | reverse complement strand
TTTTGGCAATTCGATGACCCTGCCCCCATCCAGCTCAACGCGCATATTCCCGGGCCATTCGCCATAGCGGAAATAAAGTTTCCTGATCTTCCTGTAATCTTTCTCCCCATAAGACCTGAGAAAACTTTTTACAGAAGAAAAATGCAATGTGTTCCCATAAAACGGCCCGAAGATGTATTCAATATTTTTTACTGATGGATGTTTGTCTTGTTGAAGCAAGCGTATGGATTGCACCTGTCCGGGCAGGCCTACATAAGCCAGTTTGCCATTAAAGGCTTCTATTTCCGGCAGGATCTCATTTACTGAAGAGATGATATATTTGCTTTGTGCGGCTTCGAGGATCTCTTCCTTTGAACAGGCAATAACGGGTTTAGTCAGCCAGGGTTCTTCTTTGGACATCGCCAGTACAACAGCTCCATCGATACGGTTTTCTTCAAGTAACCAGATTAGTATGGCAGAAAGTATGCCACCACTGGCACTGTTTCTTCTGACCAACTCATCACCGGAATGGCCTATATAGATGTTTTTGTAAGCACCCGTAAAAATATTATAAGGTGTATCAGGGCCATAGATACGTTCTGTTTGTTCAGGGAAATCAAATCCCTTGCCACTGCAATAACGAAGAAGATCACGGCTCAGCCTTCCCTCAGCGTCATCCTTCACCTCCGGCAGGTATTTGCCTGTACGATCAGAGAAGCTGATCCGGCCACCCGATAAACCCACGCAGGTACCACAGCGGTTGCAGAGTCCGCCGCGGACAACATCCTGTATTTTTTCAATCTTTCTCACACACAAAAAATTGTCTGATCCCTAATTCAGATATGAAGGTGCCCTGGCAGGAAGAGATGATCTTTTCCCCTGTGTTTTTCACAAATTTCGGCCCGACGGGTATAAGCAGGGTCCCTTTATGATGTATCAGCTTCCATCCGCTTTGGGCCAGCCACCTTTTAACGGTCCGTGATGAAGGGAATTTATGCGGTCCTTCTCCGTGGCCACCAAATAGAAAAGTAAATACTCTGTATGGGATCTCACTGGTAGCAGGCGGGCAGCTTAGAACCATCCTTGCCCCGGGTTTTGCTATGCGGTGCAATTCAAGTAAAAATTGCAGTGGTTGTTCGACATGCTCAAGGGTTTCAAGTGACAATACTGCATCAAAGAAAGCATCTTCAAAAGGAAGTTTGGAATAGCTGTCGATCTTTTGCTGTATTACGTAAGGCCTGTGCTCTTGAGCTACCTTCATAAGGCCGGATGAAATCTCAGTGTTGATTACGTCAATATTTTGTCCTTTCTTTTTTACATAATCGTTCGCCTCGCAATCACGGCTGGTGATATTGATGATCTTTTGACCGGCTTTCAGCTGAAGGTATTCGATGCTCTCAACAAAACGCTGGTCATGCGTATCTTTCAACTTATCATTTTCTTCAATATAGATCGATGCCACACGGTCCCAGTGAGCCTCTACATCACTGTCAGTCCATGTGTTTCTAAAATCCATGGGATAATCTTTCATCACTTAGTGTTTGCGGTTGAGCAATGAGATTTGATCAGCTATCAATCCGATAAAGAACAGGATCATGCCTAAGGTGGTAAGGATAATGGCTCCGTTCGAAAATCGATCTAAAGCGATATAACCATATATCCCAAAAGCAATACCTGAAATGCCAAAAATAAAGCTGGCAGGAAGGAATATCTTAAGTGGGTTGAAGAGCATGATGATCCTGAGTAAAAGCATGATGGTTTTGGGCCCGTCTTTAAAAAACTTAACGGAACTTTTTCTACCCACCCTTTCTTCAACTACTATGGGAAAAGTAGCGATATTATAACCTTCTTTCATAAATCCAAGGGTCGAGGTGGTTGAAAAGGAAAAACCATTTGGCATGATGTGCATCATATCCTTGATCAAATCTTTCTTAAATCCGCGAAAGCCTGAATTATAATCAGGGAGTTTTTGCTCTACAAGGAATTCCCCAACCCACTTGATCACTTTTTTCCCTGCTTTACGGTTTTTTACCTGGAAAGAATCCTGTGTACGGCAGCCGATCACCATTTCATGGTCCTCAAGCAGCCTTACCAGTTCATCGATGTATTTTGGATCATGCTGGCCATCACTGTCCATAAACATAACCTCATCACAAGTCGACTTTCTGATACCTGTTTTTAAAGCTGCTCCATATCCTTTATTCACAGTATGACTGATCACCCTCACCGGGAATGTCTCACACACTGCTTTTGTGTTGTCGGTAGACCCATCATCCACAATGATGATTTCGTATTTTTTATGATAATTACCTGAAACAAGTTTTTCCAGTGTATCCCGAATCCCGGTTTCTTCATTGAATGCTGGAATGATGATGGAAACTTTAAATTGCCTATCTGACATAGATGAATGGTCTTTAGATCATTGAAAATATGTGTAGCAAAGATATGAATATTCAGTAAAGAAAAGTTTCTCATTATTGGCTGGCACCCATCTACACCAGATCATAGGATGTATGTTGTAAAAGACCGTATCTTTACCGCTTCTTTGAACGCAGATATATGAAGCTACTTTTCAGGATACTGATATATCTTTCCCTGGCTTTTCTGGTTTATTACCTATATAAGTTTGATTATCTCACTGTTAGCAACCTTGATCTGAATCTGGTATATCTAATTCCGGCAACATTGCTGCTCTGGGCAGGCTTTGTTATGAGCACTGTAAGCTGGTGGAAAGCGCTCGACATCCATGGTATTCATGTGTCAAAAAGGCTTTCACTGGTTTCTCACGGCTTGTCTATATTTGCGAAATATATACCCGGTAAGGTTTGGGTGATCCTTGGCCGTGCTTCCTTTGTGTCAATGGACCGTTATTCGGTACGCGATGCCAGTTATATTTCCCTCAAGGAACAACTGATCTATGTGTGGCTTGGTTTGGTCATTGGCATCGGTCCTATGCTTTATTTCTACACATTCAACAGTTTTGTGATATTGGTGCTGCTGCTCAGTGTATTCTTTACTTTTTTCCTGTACTCTAAAAGCTTTCACCGCTTTGTCATACAAATGCTGTCGAAGGTTATCAGAAAAAAACTGGATGTTCCACTAGTGACGATCAGGGAAGTAATTCCCTTGGTCATGTATGTGCTATCTTACTGGGTTCTTTGGATGATAGCCTTTTACTTCTTTGTTTTATCCTTTGATCTTGATTTTTCTATTATCGTAGTGTTTTGCTGGCCCCTGAGCATCTCTCTTGGGGTGCTAGCCTTGATCACCCCCGGTGGGATAGGAGTGAGGGAAGGGATTATGACCGGCTTCATGGTAATGACCGGAATGCCACTTGAAACAGCTACAACCATCGCTGTATTGTCACGACTGTGGTTTATCACCGGAGAAATCTTTATATTTCTCTTGTCCTTGGTGTTGAATAAATTCAGCTTACGACACTGATCTACTTATATAGCCGGTCATTGTCCTGGATATCCATCCACATGGCAAAAAACAAGGATTGCGATCCCGAAATAATCAGAAAGATGAATATGATCATTGTCTGGAAGGGTGTTGCCGACCCGATCTTAAAAGCATTCAACAAGATGTCGATCAGAAATGGAATTGCTGCCAGAAGAAGAAATAGGCCGAGATGATATAACAGGAACAAGGGGTGGAAATCACGGAAGAGGTATTTGATCCACATTCGCTTAAAGAATGATTTACACAACAACCACATGATAGGGATGATCACCCTGGTGACCTTCATCTTCGATTTTTCACCAACATTGTACACAGGCTTGATCTCGACTTCTTTCAAAGTACAAAAAGTAATGTTGAGCTTCACAAGCATATCATTAGGCATGCCATACCGTTTATAAATATCGTAGAGTTTGATAGAATTGATCGCCCTTTTTGATATGGCAGTATAGCCGGTTTGTGTATCTGACACATGCCAGTACCCGGAGGCGATCTTTGTTAATATTGATAGGATGGAGTTACCGAAGTAACGTGTCTTTGGGATCACAAACCAGGAACTGCGGTGGATCAGACGGTTTCCCTTCACATAGTCGATATTCTCATCGATAACAGGCCTGCAGATCGATTCCAGTTCGTCAGGATCCATCTGGCCATCACCGGCCATTACAGCTGTGCAATCAATATCGTAATCTTTGCACCATTTATAACCTGTGGCAATGGCTGCGCCAACGCCCCCATTCTCAAGGTGATTGATCAGGATTACACGATCATGCTCGGGTTTAATGTTTACGATTTCATGGGGTGTGAAATACTTGATCTCTTCTTTGTTTTTATTATCGAGAATATGTTCAGCCCTAAGATAAATATTGTTGATCTTACCCTTGGTATCGTAATCACGTGCAGGAATATGAACCTCGGGGAATTTTCCGAAATAATCTGCAACAACATCTGAAGTTTTATCCTGTGAAAGGTCATTCACTACAACGATCTTATCTACGAAATCAGGCATGGTTTCAACGACCATCCCAATCTGCTCTGCCTCATTGTAGCATGGCACTACTACGGCAATTGTTTTATCATTGATCATAACTATGGTTTTTCTTTGTAATAATTGTCAATAATTTTATTGAAGATTGACATGGCTTCAATTTGTATCAGCGAGTCGATCGGTGCACTTTTTGTATTATTGCGGATGATCTCCTCCAGACGGTCTGGTTGGTTTGATATTGAATCTTTGAGTTTATTTAAATACTGCCATCCCCTCATACCCAACTGTTTTTCCAGCCCATAGGGGATTTCGGTTTTCGAATAGTAGATCCCTTGTTTTGCAGCCTCATAATCAGGATATACAAGATTGTCCCAATAACTTTGAGGAGGTGTCATATCGAGGAAAACATCCCAATAAGATTTTTTAGTCATCATTGTATAATGCAGGGCACCGTTTCTGTTCTGGGTCGCCTGAAAGAGATTAAGGTATAGCAAGGCAGCCAGGATCAATAATGCAGGGATCATTATCAGGGACCTTTGTTTTAGGAAAAATGTTAATAAGGCTGCAAGGGGGAATGCCATTAATCCGTACATGTCTATGAAGGAGCGGAGGCCAAAACTACCACCGTTCCACCATGACCACCATGAGGCTAAGATATATGTATTGATGGCCAGGTAAATGATGATGGGCCAGAACAGTCCTTTGTTGTTCTTGTATAAGAAATAAAAGCCAAATAATGCCACAAACATTAATGGCGTATAAACGAACCAGCCCTTCCTGTAACTGAACAAAAGATGATACACCTGCGGATTATCAAAAAAGAATCCTTGTCCGCTCGATCCATAAGTATACAGAAACAGACTTCCGGAAACATGATGCCAGTATATGATCTGTGGGAGCCACACCAGGATAAAGCCAATGATCATGATCCCGACCAGGTGAAAGTTCCTAAAATAGAAAGAGATCCTTGATCCCAACTCACGGGCTGATGAAACACCCCAAAAAACGAGCAGTAATACTACAATGATATTACTTGGCCTTATTAATGCTATAAGACCGGCCATGACACCTATCAGAAGTGCGTATTTTATTCCCGGCCGTTGAAGCCACTTTGTTATCAGGAAAATAAAAACAGAGATCAACGCGAAATTATATGCGTGTGTCATCGTGGGCTCCTCGGTCAAATAATGGAAGAGATTGGTGCCGAATACTATGAGCAGCAAGCTAATGCCAGTAACCAATTCTGAATAATATCTTCTCAATACCTTTCGAAGAAAGATCAATCCAATTGTAAAATAAAAAAGACAACTTAGTATCAAAGCAATTTTATAGGGTGGCGAGAACTCATCGCCGGCATATGGCGTTAGCTGTGCAATGCCATGACCGGCCAGAAAAAACGGTGAATAGAGATAAGCCAGCCCCATGGATACCATTACAGCCCGTTTTCCTTTTGCGGTGACAATGGGCCAATAGTGCTTGGTCATTCGCTCTCCCCCCTGGCTGATGAAATCCATATCAATATCATTATAGATGAATACCATGGGCAGGTATGCATAATAATGGTTCACATCCCAGGCGATGATCTTATTTTCACGATCCCAGTTTTGGTACTGTATGTTGATCGCGAATATGATTAGCAGGCTGATCCAAATAACGGTCTTAGATGGATACCTTTTAAGCTTCTCTAATAACTTTTTTGGATATTTTATAATCATATTCTGAAGTCTGCAGGATATTAAAATTCAATGATATCGATATTTTCCTCTACCGTGTTTTCTCCTCCGGCTTTATACTTATCACAATCCAATTCAACAGATAGTTCTTTAAGAGGTCTTTCAAAATCGTCTCCCCTAAAATAATTCAGGTAGGGGTCATCATAAACTTTCTGCATATATTTTGCCCAGATCGGCAAGGCCATGTTGGCTCCCTGTCCGAGGGTGATGGTCCGGAAGTGGGCACTGCGGTCTTCGCAGCCCACCCAAATACCTGTAGTTAGCTCAGGGACGATGCCCATAAACCATCCGTCCGACTGGTTTTGTGTAGTTCCGGTTTTGCCTGCAACAGGATTATTGTATCCATAAGTCAGCCTTAACCTGATCCCCGTACCGGATTCAACCACACCCTTCATTAATTCGATCATCATAAAGGCAGTTTCCTCACTCATGGCCTCCTTGCGTTCCGGCACAAAAGATTCGATCACATTGCCATTTTTATCTTCTATCCTGGTAATGAATAAAGGTTTCACATACATCCCCTTGCTGGCGAAGGTATTCATGGCCCCCACCATCTCATAAAGGCTGAGGTCACAGGCCCCCAGGGCAATGGAAGGTACAGGGTCTATGCTGCTCTTCACTCCCATATTCCGTGCCATTTTGATCACCGAAAGTGGTGAATACCGCCTCATCAGGAATGCGGATATCCAGTTGTTTGAGTTTGCCAGCGCCCATTTCAGGGTTACCATCTCTCCGACTCTGGCAGTAGAAGAGTTTCTGGGTGCCCAGATATCGCCTGTAGGCAGGTCAACGGTGTATTGGATGTTAGCAACTTCATAGCAGGGAGAAAATTCGCCTTCCTGCATGGCCAGGGTATAAAGGAATGGTTTGAATGTAGATCCTACCTGCCGCCTGCTCTGCGTAGCATGGTCATATTTGAAGTACAGGTAATCGATCCCCCCAACATAGGCTTTCACTTCACCGGTATTGGGCTCCAGCGAGAGCAGCCCGGCCTGCAAAATGTGTTTGTAATAACGGATGGAATCCATAGGTGTCATCAGGGTATCGATAGGCCCGTTCCAGGAAAATACATTCATTTGAGCAGGGATGTCGAACACCAGCTCAATGGAATCAACAGCTATGCCGGCAGCATTCATCTTGCGATAACGTTCCGAGCGACGCATTGCCTGTTTCAAGAGCTTCTCGATTTGATCGTCGATAACATCTTTTTCAAATACAAATGGTGCCCAGGTATATCCTTCCCAATGCTTATAAAATGATGGCTGAAGGTCACTGCCAAGATGCTCCATCATAGCTTCTTCAGCATATCGCTGCATGCGTGAGTCGATGGTTGTGTATATCCTCAGGCCGTCTTTATACAGGTTATAGGGTGTCCCGTCGGGACGATAATGATGCTCACACCAGTCTTTCATCTCTGACCTGAGATATTCCCTGAAGTAACGCGCCATTCCGGATGTATGATCCTGAATGTTAAAATTCGACATGTCGATAGGAATACGCGATACGGTATCATAAATGGAGTCAGTGATAAAATCATACTTGAGCATCTGGCCAAGCACCAGGTTTCTTCTGGTCAGTGCCCTTTCAGGATTACGTACAGGGCTATACCAGGTTGGGGCATTCACCACACCAACAAGCAGTGCCGACTCCTGCAGGTTCAGTGAATCAACGGATTTATTAAAAAATGTGCGTGATGCGGATTTGATCCCAAAAGCATGATGGCCGTAGCTGACCGTATTCAGATACATGGCCATGATCTCCTCCTTGCTGTAGTTCTTCT
Organism: Bacteroidota bacterium; assembly: GCA_003648575.1. The sequence continues at coordinate 4,967 of QMPN01000062.1, read as the reverse complement.
CAAGCTTGATAGCAGTGACCCATTCTCTTAGCTTTCGTCCTACCAATTGCCATTTGGTCAGGTTGCCCCTGGGAAAAAGATTCTTGGCAAGTTGCTGTGTGAGGGTGCTGCCTCCACCCGAATAATTTCCTGTTACGAGGCCATAGGCTACACGCCCCAGGGCCTTAACATCGACACCGGCATGGTCCCTGAAGCGAATATCTTCTGTGGCTAATAAAGCCTGAACAAGATGTGGTGGGAGGTCGTTGAAGTGTATGTCGGAGCGATTCTCAATATAGTAAGTGCCAAGGAGATAACTATCAGATGAATAAACTTCCGAGGCCAGGTTGCGCTCCGGGTTTTCCAGCTCTTCAAAGGAAGGCATATACCCGAACCAGCTCTGTGAGATGCCGAAAAAGATCAGAAATGCCAGCACTATGCTGAAGAGATAAATGACCCAGAACCGGACTATGTAACTGATCCTTCTTCTTTTTTTCTCTGATATTCCCATGCAAATTATTGCTTGCAGTGATTATACTTAATTATTGCCTGTGGGCTTCGATGCTGAAACCAATATCTTCTATTCCCTTAAGTTCCTCATGCCGCATGCCTTGCTCCAGGGAAAAATGATATGTGCCCCCTAAAGGGAACCGGAGTGCCTGCTGCAGCATGATCTTGTTGTCTTTGATCCTGCCTGAACCTGAACCAAGCCATTTGCCATTCTTGTCGGCAAGGATGCATTCGATGGTATCCCTGGTTGAATGGCCATTTGGAAATTCTGTTGTGAGGAACAGGTACAGGTTGCTGAATGGATAATCTGTATTGTTCCTGATGTTGATGAAAAAATCATTCAGGGCAAGGCTGTCCTCAATAAGCACATCGTAATGCAGTATTGAATCCTGATGCCAATTGGCCTCTTCGATGGTAATGTACTCATGGTAAACACTCCCCTGATCACATGCACTAAAGCTTATGCTGATAAGGATGATTATTGAATAGATTGCCCTTTGCCTTCTCATATTGATCAAAGAATTCAAATTAATAAGGAGAAAATGCATGAAATATTGTGTTTGTTTAATCAAACCTGGTCAGGTCATCCTGGCCCTCGGCGTTTTCAAAATCAACTTTCTTGTCCTTGACAAAGGCAAAGTCCTCAAGTTTTTCAGGCAGGACACCTTCCTCGTTCTTGCTGATAATGCTCTTCACTTTGTCGATTGGGATCGCCATAATGTCAGATCTTTCTTCTGCGTAGGAGTACCACATCAGCTTTTTAAATACATCGTTTTTATGGTGTATTGCATCTCCCTTTTTAGTTTTCAGAATGATCTTGCTGCTGGGAAATTCGTTGAGGGCATCCTCATACATGGCATTTTCAAAATTCAGGCAGCATTTGAGTTTTCCGCATTGCCCGGCAAGTTTCTGGGGGTTTAGTGATAGTTGCTGCATGCGGGCAGAGCTGGTGCTGACGGATTTAAAACGTGACATCCATGTTGAGCAGCATAGCTCACGGCCACAAGACCCAATGCCTCCAAGCCGGCTTGCCTCCTGCCTGACACCGATCTGGCGCATTTCTATTCTGACTTTGAATTCTTCAGCCATTAATTTGATCAGTTCCCTGAAATCGACACGCTCTTCTGCAGTGTAGTAAAAAGTGGCCTTGGTGCTGTCGCCCTGGTATTCAACGTCGTTGATCTTCATTTGCAGATTGAGGCTGCCTGCCAGTTCCCTGGTCTTGAATTTGGCTTGCTCTTCCCTGTCTACTGCGCTGATCCATTTCTCGATGTCAGATACCCTGGCCCGGCGGTATACCTTTTTCATCTCCTCAGAATCAGGAACTGCCTTTTTCCTCTTCATCTGTAGCCTGGCAGTTTCCCCGATCAGTGATATGATTCCAATATCATGCCCCGGCGAGCCTTCAACGGCTACAAGGTCGCCAATTTCAAGTTCAAGCTCGTCAGGGGCGTGAAAAAACTCAAGCCTGCTGTTTTTAAACCTGATCTCAACATTTGCAAAAGCCGGGCCTGTATCGGCCGGGGGGATATCTGATAACCAGTCATGGCTGTCGAGCTTGCAACACCCGTGGCTGTATATGTTATCATTTTTGTCATATATACGGGGTGCAGCAGAACAACCTCTGCTCATGAAATTATTATTGACGATATTTTCGTGTTTTTCATCCATGCTTGTCCTTATGAAGCATACAAAAATAGGAAATTACTGTTTACGTTCCGCAATACCGGTACTCAATAGATGTGCCACCCTCAGCGAGAGGTCCATAAATACCACGGCAGCATTGCCATTCCTGTCGATATGCAGAATGGCTTCTTCAAAGAGCCTGGCATATTCCATGGCATTTTTTTCATTGATAAATTTGGAGAAGTTCATGGTGAACTTCTCTTCTTCCTTGTCGCTGATAGCCAGCAGTTCCTGCCTTCCATAAACAGTGAGAAGGCAGTTTCGTGAGAGGCTCAGCCCATATTGCAGGAGTTGTTTTTGCTTCGCCCGGGAGTTACGGGAGGTCTTGCCTACAAACTCATGCAGGTTCTTGTATTTTCGCTGATAACACAGCAGCATCCACTCCCTGAATTCGCCCGAAGAGAAGTCACCGCTCAGGCTCTCTTCAAGTATTTTGGCGGCTTTGATGACATTTCCCCCGGCATTTTTTACGACAGCGGATATCTGATCTTCGGAATAACCAAACTGTGCAGATAAGGTATTCGATAAGGCAGTGTCATCCAGGGGAGGGATATTAACGATCTGCGTCCGGGAAAGGATGGTGCTGATGATCTGTTCCTGCTTTTCCGCCACCAGTATGAAAAGTGTTTTCTCAGGAGGTTCTTCAAGTATTTTGAGGATCTTGGGAGCGGCGGAATGATAGAGCAACTCCGCCATCCAGATGATCATCACCTTGTATTTGCCTTCAAAACTCTTATAGCTTAAGGTCTTGATGATCTGGTTACACTCATCAGCACCGATGACACCCTGTTTTTTCTCCGACTCCATTTTTGTGTACCACCCGATCAGCTCAGGGAAGTAATGCTTTTCAAGCAAATACTCACGCCATTCTCTGATATAATCCTTGCTGATAGTCTTTCGGTCTTCGCCCCTCTTTCTAATTATTATGGGATAGGAGAAATGCAGGTCGGGGTGGGCTAGCTTTGCAAATTGCTGACAAGACGGGCATACTCCGCAAGAATCGCTTTCTGATCTGTTGTTGCAATTGATAAACTGCGCATAAGCAATTGCCAGTGCCAGCTTGGCAGAACCGGCCGGGCCAAGGAATAATTGGGCATGGCTGACACGGTTTTCCAATACAGTCTGTATCAGCTTATTTTTCACGTCTTCCTGCCCGATGATCTCCTGGAATTGCATGTGGTAAAGATAAGAATTAAGTACTTAAAGTACTTGAAATACTTAGAGTACTTAGAGTACTTGAAGTACTTGGAGTACTTAGAGTTTTAAGTTAGAAGGGCGAGGTTCGAAGTTCAGAGTTCAAAGTTCAGATTTCGGATTTCGGATATATCTTATCCGTTCATCTTCTGCGCCCCAAGCTTAGCCCCCAGAAAATGCCTGTTCATCCTTGCAATATTCGTGACCTTGATCTCTTTAGGGCACTCTGCTTCGCAGGCATAGGTGTTGGTACAGTTACCAAATCCGAGTTCATCCATCTTGCTCACCATTTTTTGTACCCTTCTCGCTGCTTCAATTTTTCCCTGGGGAAGGAGTCCCATCTGGGAGACCTTGGCTGAAACAAATAACATCGCTGAAGCATTCTTGCAGGTAGCCACACAAGCTCCACAGCCGATACATGAGGCAGCATCCATGGCCAGATCGGCGCTTTCTTTCTTGATCGGGATGCTGTTGGCATCGGGCACACCGCCGGTACGTACCGATACGTATCCACCGGCCTGAATGATCGTATCAAGGGCAGTACGGTCGACCATTAAGTCCTTGATAACAGGAAATGGTCTTGCACGCCATGGCTCAATGACGATGGTAGATCCGTCTTTGAAATTACGCATATGCATCTGGCATACTGTAATACCCTCATCAGGACCATGTGGACGGCCATTGATATACAGGCTGCACATGCCGCAGATCCCTTCACGGCAATCGTGGTCGAAAGCAATGGGCAGCTGCACCCGGTCAACGATACTTTCATTTAAGAGGTCAAGCATTTCCAGGAAAGAGGCGTCTTCAGGAATGTCTTTAACCTTATAAGTCTCGAATTTCCCTCTGGCTTTTGCGTTTTCCTGTCTCCAGATCTTTAATGTTAAGTCCATTGTGAATTTTTTATAGTATTAACTTCCTGATTATTTATAATCCCGCTGTTTCACTTCTATATTTTCATAGTTCAGCAGTTCCTTGTGGAGGATAGGCTCATTGTCATCTCCCTGGTATTCCCATGCTGCCACATATTTATAATTCACATCATCGCGAAGGGCTTCACCTTCCGGGGTCTTATATTCTTCCCTGAAGTGCCCACCACAGGATTCATTACGGTTTAAAGCATCTTTGGCCATCAGCTCACCAAGCTCCAGGAAGTCGGCAACACGCAGTGCCTTGTCAAGTTCAACATTAAGCTCATCGATCCTGCCGGGGATGCGTACATCCTTCCAGAAACTATTTCTGAGTTCGCGGATCTCGCTGATAGCCTTTTCAAGGCCTTCTTTATTACGGCCCATGCCCACATGCTCCCACATGATAAGGCCAAGCTTTTTATGGATGGTGTCGACGGACTGGCTTCCCTTCACGGCCATAAGCTTTTCCTGGCGTTCCTTAACTTCCTTTTCAGATTTTTCAAATTCCGGGTGGTCGGTTGGGATACGGGCTACCTGTATCTGGTCGGCGAGGTAATTCTGTAATGTATATGGAAGGACAAAATATCCATCGCTCAGCCCTTGCATTAATGCCGAAGCACCAAGCCTGTTGGCACCGTGGTCGGAGAAGTTGGCTTCGCCGGCGGCAAAAAGTCCCGGTATTGTGGT
>QMPN01000061.1 GCA_003648575.1 Bacteroidota bacterium | reverse complement strand
CATTTTGAGCATATGATCATCCATTCAGGTATTATATTGATCAAATACTGGTTCTCGGTGAGCGCTGAAGAACAGGAAAAGCGCTTTGAAGATCGCCTCGAGGACCCCACACGGCGTTGGAAGATCAGCCCGGTCGACCTGGCCAGTATGAGCAAGTGGGTTGAATACTCCAGAGCCAAAGATGAGATGTTTTTCTATACCGATACCAAGCATTCCCCATGGTGGGTGGTAGAAGCCGATGACAAGAAAAAAGCAAGACTGAATTGCATCCATCACCTGCTGTCAAAGATCCCATATGAACACCTCGATCGTGAAGACCTTGTTCTTCCTGAGAGGGTGATCAGCAAAGGTTATGTGAGGCCACCAATGGAGGAGCAGACCTTTGTTCCTGAATTATACTAGCAGGGTTTATTATTTGCAGTATTGCTGCAGAGGTTGAGAAGCCATTATCGATCCCAACTCATCAGCTTTTTTCCACAATTCACATGCCTTTGGAAGGTCGCCGGCAACATAGTATGTCCAGCCCAGATTGTAGTAATTGTCGGCATATTCGGGATCGAGACTGATGGCTTTATTGAAATCCTGAAGGGCCAGGTTGATGTATTTCTTCCGGTATGCTGTATCATACTGCGATACATCAATGTAAACCATGCCCCGGTTGGCATAGGCCAACATATGTTCTGGATTGTGAACCAGGGTAGAGTCATAATCCTTCACGGTCTTCCAATATGAGGTGCGTGATCTTTTCAAAAGTTCTACATTCCTGCTCTGGTAGCCTTCCATGCGTTCTTGTTTAGCAATATTTTGGTATGCATTGCCGCGGTAGAAATAGGCCAGGGCTTTCGCCTGACTGGATTCACTCAATACTACCGCCCGGTAAAGCAGCATAGGCGCTGTCTTCCAGTATCCGGTTTGTATCATGGCCGTATAGCCGAGGAAGATGCCATAAAAAAGGAGAATGCCTATAAACCCATATTTCAGGGAGCCCTGAGGAATCAGTTTCTTGCTAAAAACCCTGTCGATTATGATGCCAATGATCAGGAACAGGCCAATGAATGAGAGGTAGGCATAGCGGTCGGCAGCTACGAAGATCCTCGACCAGAACAGTGGCAGGACAGGCGCAATGGCAAAAGTAAAAAAGAGGAGTCCTGCGATGATCTCCCTTTGCTTGTTCCAAAAGCGGTATATCAGGTATATCAGGCCCAGCGGGATGATCGCACTAAAATAATACAGGATCGGAAGTGATCCGCTGCCCATATCCGGGTATGCATAGATGCTTGAAAGCTTAATGGGGACTATTAGTTTTACCAGGTAGAAATCATATGTATGGCATAAGATGAAAAAGCGATCGAGCAGATTATAGTCGCTGGCAAGCTCAGTGATATGTCCGAAATTTTCTGCTGCATTGATGGCTATAAAACCGAATATAATCGAAAGGGCAAGAAAGGGGGTCTTTTCCAGCCAAAGCCTGTTGCTCCATGTCCTTCCCCTGTAATAGTCGATAACAAGCAACACAAAAGGGAAACTCATGGCTAGCGACTTGGAGAAAAATGCCAGTATTGCCAGCAGGAGTGTCAGGCCAAAATATAGTGGCTTTTTGTTTTCAGAGTATTTCAGGTAAGTAATCAATCCACCAACATAGAATGCCGTGAACAGCAAGGTGCTTCTTGCGGAGATCCAGACTACCGCTTCCACATTCATTGGATGGAGGGCAAAGAGGAATGCCCCTATTCCGGCAATGGTTTTCCTTTTGCTAAGGCTTAACAATAAGAGCCATACCAGGAATATATTGATGACATGCAGGAAAAGGTTGGTGGCATGATATGCCTGTGCATTGACACCTGCACTTCTGTAGTTCATCGCCAGGCTAAGCACCGGCAATGGCTGGTACATGCCCAGGTGGTAATTGGAGAAGATCTCTCTGGCATCCCCTTCCTGAACACCGGGATCTGTAAGATATTCGGTATCGTCCCAACCGTCGAGGAAATTGTATTCCAGTGAAGTGTTATAAATGAATAGGGCAGCAATGATAATTAAAAGAGGTACGAGATACTTTATGTACTTCTTTTCGCTTTTATCTTCAAGGATAACTTTCTTTCCCACGCTTTGTCTTATTTTGTTGTGAATTTATAGATTGTAGTGGACTTGAATTTTTCTCCGGGCCTGAGCAGGGTGGAAGGAAACCTGTCCTGGTTAGGTGAATCAGGAAAATGTTGTGTTTCCAGGCAAAAGCCATGATGTTGATTATACACTATACTGTCTTTTCCAACAAGACTGCCATCCAGGAAATTCCCTGAATAAAACTGTATGCCGGGCTCAGTGGTGAATACTTCAACAGCCCTTCCACTTGCAGGGTGATAAAAGTCGGCAACCTTCATCAAATTACCGTCATTGATAAGTACATAAGTGTGGTCGTATCCTCCCGGGACATTGTTTATACGTTCTCCGATCTTATGTGTGGAGGTGAAATCCATGTCGGTTCCTCTTACATCCCTGAGTTCGCCGGTTGGGATGAGGTTTTCGTTTACCACTACATATTTATATGCAGCAATAGTGAGCCTGTGGTCAAGGGCATTCTCCTGTGTCCCGCTCAAGTTGAAATAGGAGTGATGGGTCAGGTTAAGCGGACCGGTTTTATCGGTCTTCGCTCTGTAATCTATGATCAACTCATTATTGTTGGTTAGTGAATAGATGACGCTTGTGCGAAGATTTCCCGGGTATCCTTCTTCCCCATCAGGGCTGATATATCTCAGCCGCAGTGAAGATGTATCTCCCCTTGGCATTTCTTCGGCATCCCAAACTACCTTGTCGAAGCCTTTGATACCCCCGTGAAGGTGGTTCATATCGTTATTTTGTGCCAGGGTGTATTCTTCTCCATCAACAGCGAATTTCCCGTTAGCAATACGGTTGCCATAGCGCCCTACGATGCATCCGAAATACGGATGACCACCGAGGTAGGATTCGAGATTATCAAATCCAAGTACTACATCTGCCAATTTTCCGTCTTTATCCGGTGCCATGATGGAGGTGACGATCCCACCATAATTGGTGATCTTTACCACCATGCCTTGATCATTGGTGAGTGTGAAGAGGAATACCTCTGTACTATCCACCATTCCGAATTTTTCTTTCGTGATCTTCATGAATTCTTTCGTTGATTTTTTTTCTGTTTGTTCTTGCATACAGCCTGCCAGTACGAATATCAATAGCAGCGGTAGTACAGACTTGAAAATTCCTTTCATGGGAAGTTATTTAGTGAGGGTCAAAAATAGTAAAAATTCGGAGTTCGGAGTTCGCAGTTTATTCCAAACTCCGAACTCCACACTTCGAACTTATTCTGGAATATATTCATATGCTCCCATATCCGGTGAGGCGATCCTGCTAATCCCGAGGATGTCCTTGTCGATCACAGCTGGAAAGAGCGATGTGTTTATCACACCAAGGCTGCCCATATCGATACCGGGGGAAAGGGAGTCGAGGGCGAGATTGTTGTTGTCGACATCAACAAATATGGGATCCTGGTTTTTTATACATCCGGGGAAGACCGTATCATTGGAAATATTCATACTTGTTTTGAGCAGGCAATGGTCGAAGACATATGAATAGTCGCCCTGTTCATCAGAGTCGAGGAGCATTTCCTCATCTTTATTGCCATAAATGATGCTGTTACCAAAGTATGCGTCGAGATTATAAACATAGAGCACCTCATTAGGATCCAGGTAATAATTGGTGATGGCCATATTTGGATCCTGGCGAACACCATCTTTAAAATAGTTTCCGAAGGTGCATTGTCTGAAGTCGTAGGATCCACCCTGCAGCAATATGCCTAGCTGCCCGCAGTTGGCCACCACATTATTGATGCCCTGTATGGCATAATACCTTCCGAGTATGCCAATACCGCTCATGTTTTCGATAATGGTATTGGTAAGCACGAGCTGATTGCCCATAGGCTCCTGCAGCGTTTCGGCCTGCAGGCCGATAAATCCGTTCCGGATCACGGCATAGTTGATCTCGTTGTTCACACTGCCTTCGTTCAGCCATATCCTGTCCCATTGTCCGGGAAGGTCACGAAAATAAGGCTCCAGCCGGTCTTGCTGGAATACGACAGGCTCTTCCTGTGTGCCACTTACTTTCAGGCTGCCGCCTTTATAAACCCATAAGCCCGACTTATTATGAAAATGGACCTGTGCCCCGGCTTCAATGATCAGCCTGCCGGTTGAATCCACCACCGCATAACCATACACCAGGTAAGGTTTGTCGGCAGGCCAGGTGACTATGCTGTCTTCTGCAGCCACTATCTTATACTTCAGGCTGCCAATACTTTTGTCGGCAAGAATGTAATGTGCATCCTGCCCCCAGGCAGCGAGCACAACTTTTTGCTCATTCCCGTTGGTAATAAAAGAGATCTCATCCGAGACAACGAATGGAGTCATTCCTGAGGTGGGGTCGATTGTAACACGTACAAAAACAAATACGCTGTCATTCCCGGCTACTTCAATATCATTTTGCTGTACAGCCGATTGTCCGTCGATGTTGAGGCGATAGAATGAGGCTTCACCGCCCATCAGGCGTATGGAGGAGATGTTGACTGCCTTATCGTGATTGTTGTAAACCTTCAGGGACCTGGTGATAGATCCTACTGTGGTAAAGACTGTATCAAAAATGATGGAATCAGTTGAAAATACCAGCTTGAGCGAGGGGTTGTCATCGATCTTGTTCTCTTTCCTGCAGCTGACAATGCTTATTCCTGCCAGGATCAGAAGCCATATTATATATTTGAAATGTCTCTTCATTAACGACTGTAAAGATAATTAATAGTTCCGAGTACCGGGTGCCGAATTCTGCGTCCCTCGCACCGCATACCTTATTTCCTATTATGTACGTTATCAACTAAAGAATATTGTTTAGCATTAATCGCAAAGTTTTTCTTTATTCAATTATATTTGTAGAAGAAAATAAACAAACAAATGATAAATAATAAAGCTTTATCTCTATTACTCGTTCTGTTTTTAATAAGCAGCAGTGCTTTCAGCCAGTTTGGCCAACAGGGCTCATCCGGCAAGAACGATGATTTCAAAATGCAGAAAAGACTCTATATAGGAGGTGGACTGGGTTTTGGGATATCATCTTATTCTACAAGCTTAATTGTTTCTCCTGTAGTTGGCTATCGCCTCAGTCCTAGTTTTGATGTTGGCAGCCGCTTCACCTATACTTACTACCGCTATAACGATTCTCCGCTAAAATATTCGACGAATAACTTCGGCCTCGCAGGTTTTGTACGCTATTATCTCTTTTTCTTCAACGACCTTTTCCTGCATGCCGAATATGAAGCATTGAATTATGAATACGCAGAGTCTATTGCTCCCAATGGAGAAATAATTAAAGTACGTAATTGGGTATCTGGCCTCTTTGTCGGGGGCGGCTATCGGCAATGGATAGGACAAAATGCATTTGTTGGAATTTCTGTACTTTGGAACATTCTCGACGACATCAACACGCCATACAGCAATCCTATATTCCGGATAGGAGTGGGAGTAGGGATATAGACTGGTACGCGGTACGAGGCACGCGGTGCGTAGAATTGATCAATTAGCCCCGAACCCCGGCCCTCGTCCCGCGAACCGGCAAGTATTACTCATTTGGAATTCTGCGTAGAATTTCCAGGGTCATTTCCCAGAATCTTTCTACAGCTTTTATCTCGATCTTTTCATCGGGAGAGTGTGCTCCACGTATGGTTGGGCCGTATGAAACCATGTCCATATCGGGATATTTATCGCCTATGAGTCCGCATTCCAGTCCGGCATGAACGGCCTGTACTGCAGGTTTTTCCTTGAAGAGATCTTCATAAACTTTTGCGGTAATATCGACGATAGCTGATTTCGGGTTAGGAGTCCATCCGGGATATCCGTCGGTGTGGCGGGTAGAAAAGCCTGCCAGTTGGAGAGCAGAGGCTACCATGGCACAAACATCGTCTTTAGCAGATTCCACTGACGATCGTTGGCTGGTAGTGAACTCGATCACATCATCCTTGAATTTTACAGAAGCCAGGTTGGTGGAGGTCTCGACGAAGTCTTCAATATCCTGCGACATGGCGATTACACCATGCGGACATGCATAGATGCCTTTTAAAAGCTTATCCTGTGTTTCCTTATCGACGATAAAGGCAGGAGTATCGGTTTTCACACAGGCAACTTCAACGCCTGGGTCTGTTGCATGGTATTCAGCTTTAATAGTCTTGTTATACGTTGAAATATATGCCTCGAAGGCCTTGGCTTGTCCTTCCGGAATCATCACAATTGCAAATCCTTCGCGGGCGATGGCATTGCGCAGGTTCCCTGCATCGAAGTCGGAGAGGAGCAAGCCATAGTCATTGGCAGCATTCCAGAGGGCACGGTTGAGTATCTTATTTGCATTACCCAGTCCTTTCTCGATATCGTCGCCGGAGTGCCCACCCTTGAGCCCGGTAACGGAAACCTTATAGCTTAAATGCCCTGCCGGGATATTTTCTTTTTTATATGGCATCTCTGCCAATGTATCTTTTCCGCCGGCGCAGCCGATGAAGATCAGACCGTCGTCCTCAGAATCGAGGTTGAGCAGTGTGCGGCTTTTGAGTATTTCAGCATCGAGCCCGAATGCACCGGTGAGGCCGGTCTCTTCATCAATAGTGAAAAGGCATTCGATAGGTCCATGTTCGATATTATCAGCTTCTAGTATGGCCAGCGAGAGTGCAACGCCAATGCCGTCGTCGGCGCCCAGGGTGGTACCCTTGGCAGTGACCCAGCCATCTTCAATATATGCTTCAATAGGATCATTGTCGAAGTCGTGATCCTTGTCTGAGTTCTTTTCGCAAACCATGTCGATATGGCTTTGCATCACCACTGATTTAATATTTTCTTTACCAGCTGTAGCAGGCTTGCGGATGATCACGTTGCCAATGGCATCGCGCATGGTTTCCAGTCCGTGCTTTTCGCCGAACTCCACAAGGTAAGCAGCGATCTTTTCTTCTTTTTTACTAGGCCTGGGGATAAGTAGGATCTCTCCGAAATAGTGCCACAGGCGTGAAGGCATAAGGGTCTTGATATCTTCGTTCATGGTGGGTATGTTTTTTGCAAATGTAAAATTATTCCTTCATATTTATGGGCGTTGGGCATTTGGCGATAGGCAATGGGTATCAGTAAGAGCTACCTGGCCTGATGCTTTATTTCATCTTCTGGGGCTTGATCATACGTTCAGGAGAAAGAATCTTATCAAGTTCTTCTTTCGAAAGCAGGCCTTTTTCTATACATAACTCGTACACGCCCCTGTTGGTTTCCAGGGCTTCTTTGGCTGTGATCCCATCGATACATTTGTGTTTGAGGGTCAGCATGCCGCTTTTCAGCATCTCGGCCGATTCGAAAATGCTTTGTACGATCACCGGTTCCATCACGTTTAGTTCATGCTGTCCGGCTACTGCAGTAAGCGCAACGGCAAGGCCTTGAAAGAGTTCTATACCACTTCATCCCAACCCACTATGGAAGCCGGCAACAGGTGAGCAAAGATGATAAATGAGACTACACACACCATGCTTATGGATCTTTCCGTCAATGCAACGAACAGGAGAAAACTGAGGACTAAAACAGTAAATATTGCATAGGCTGTTCTCAGTGAATGGCTTATGACCATAAGCTCCCGCTCATCCAGCTGTTTCAAAGAACGGTGACCGAAAGCCCATAGTCCTGTCCTTACATAGCCCATGACAAAACTGAACAAAAGAATGGCTATGAAAATAATTTCAATAAGAGTGAAAGCTGTCGTCCATCCAGCTGTTTTCGAGTATTCGAAAATGAACGCAAGCCCGGCAAGGCTTAGCAGAGTAAGTATTATCCATATCCTGCTTCCTGTTTTTGATGTTGATTTATTCATGATGTTTATTGTTTGAATTTTCCTTTAATATTTCGCTAATACTTTTAAACGCTGCTGTTGAGAAGATCATGTCGATGGGGAGTTCAAAGACTTCAGAAATCCTGAATGCCAGGTCGAGACTCGGATTGTATTCTTCCCTTTCCAGGTAGCCAATGGTTTGAAAATTCACCCCGATCTTATCTGCCAGTTCCTGCCGCGACATGCCTCTTTCCTTACGAAGTAGATTAATCCTGTTATATAGTTTTCGACTTTCCATATTGCAAAGATAGTATAAAATATTGTAAATATACAACTAAAAAAGTAAAATAATATATAATTTATCCTGGTTCGTCTTTATTCTGATGTTGTTTGAAAGATGTTTTCCTGATGGGGGTTTTTGCCGTGCTGACTTGATGGCTGCCTATTCGGATAGTACTTAGATGCCGTGCACTAATTCATCATAAATGATTTGATGTATGATTTTTATCTCCTTTTTATTGGGTATGATCAGTTCGTAATATACAATAGGGGATTCCCAACTCATTCCGCCAATGAGTCCGATAGTTTTTGCAGGATCCATAAAAGAATGCTAAACCTTATTGGCTTTTTTTTCTCTTTTTTCAGCCCTCTTTTCTTTTGCGGTTTTGGCCGGCGCTTTCTTTACAGCCTTCTTGGCATCTTGTCCTTTTCCCATGGTATAATTATTTAATTATATAATTCAGATTATAAACAGAATATTTCTGTAAAGTAAAGGTAAATGAAATTATGGAGAGATGCAAGAGCCGGGGCTCATACCCGGCAGGACAGTCTATAGCCAAGTCTTAGCTTATCTTTTTCAGCTTACTGATGGTATCGATGGGATCATCTGAAGCAAATACAGTGTTTCCGGCAACAAGCACATCGGCTCCGCTTCTAATAAGATCGACGGCATTGGCCAGGTTAACACCTCCGTCAACTTCGATCATGGCTTTTGAGTTGGTTTTTTCTATGAGTTCCTTCAAGCGGCTGATCTTTGCCAGTGTATTTTTAATGAATTTTTGTCCGCCAAACCCCGGGTTCACCGACATTAGCATAACCAGGTCGACATCGGCGAGGATATCTTCCAGCACATATACCGATGCATGCGGGTTGAGTACCACTCCGGCCTTCATGTCCAGGGCCTTAATGGCCTGGATAGCGCGGTGGAGGTGTTTGCATGCTTCGTAGTGCACGCTCAGAATATCGGCTCCAACTTCTTTGAAACGCTCAAAGTACCTATCCGGCTCCACGATCATAAGGTGTACATCGAGTGGTTTCTTCGCATATTTCTTGATCTGCTTTATCACCGGAAAGCCGAAGGAGATATTGGGCACGAACACGCCATCCATCACATCGATATGGAACCAGTCGGCTTCACTGGAATTGATCATTTCTATGTCTTTCTGAAGATTGGCGAAGTCGGCCGACAGTATGGAGGGTGCAATGAGGTGTGCCATATGTTAAATTTTGTGTAAAAGTAAAAAATATGCACAAAAAAAGCGGGACAAGCCCGCTTTTAATTACCCAAGATATGTTTTGAGTATTTTGCTTCTTGATGTATGCTTGAGCCGCCTTATAGCTTTTTCTTTTATTTGTCTTACGCGTTCACGGGTGAGGTCGAACCTTTCGCCGATCTCCTCCAGCGTCATGGGATGCTTGCTGTTCAGACCAAAATACAGCCTGATCACATCTGCTTCGCGGGGAGTGAGCGTTGAGATGGCCCTGTCGATCTCTTTTTTAAGGGATTCGTACAGAAGCTGCGATTCCGGTGTTGAGGAATCATCGCTTTTCAGCACATCATACATATTGTTATCCTCGTCCTGCACCAGCGGGGCATCCATGGAGACATGCCTTCCGGAATTCTTCATGGATTCTTTAACCTCGTTCTCGGTGATTTCCAGCAGACCTGCGATTTCGCTGGCATTGGGTTCACGTTCGTGCTCCTGCTCGAGCTTGGCATAAGCCTTGTTGATCTTATTGATCGACCCGATCTTGTTAAGTGGAAGACGCACGATCCTCGATTGCTCGGCCAGGGCCTGCAATATCGACTGGCGGATCCACCAAACGGCATAGGAGATAAATTTAAATCCTCTGGTCTCATCGAAGCGCTGTGCAGCCTTGATCAGGCCCAGGTTTCCTTCGTTGATGAGGTCGGGGAGGCTTAAGCCCTGGTTCTGGTACTGCTTTGAAACAGAAACCACAAACCTGAGGTTGGCCTTGGTGAGTTTTTCAAGGGCAATCCTGTCGCCTTGTTTAATACGCTGAGCAAGGGCTACTTCCTCGTCGGCGGTAATTAATTCCACCTTTCCGATCTCCTGGAGATACTTGTCGAGAGAAGCAGTTTCCCTGTTAGTAACCTGCTTAGTAATTTTTAGTTGCCTCATAAAACCAATCTACTGTAATTTGGTTCTTATACGAAAAGCCTTAAGGCGTGTTACACTAATCTTGAGGTTTTTGTTCGGGTTTGGGAAGCAGCACTTTACGTGATAATTTCAGCTTTCCTGTCTTTGGATCGAGCCCGATCAGCTTCACTTCAAGTTCCTGTCCCACTTCGAGAACTTTTTCAACATCCTCTGTGCGTTTCCAGTCGATCTCCGAAATATGGAGCAGACCGTCTTTGCCTGGGAGTATCTCGACGAAGGCACCAAAATTGGTGATGGTCTTAACCTTACCGGTATAAACCTCTCCAACCTCAGGAACAGCGATGATCTGTTTGATCCTTTCCTTGGCGGCTTCGATAGAAGGCTTGTCAGCCGATGAAATGGCTACATGGCCAAATTCACCTTCTTCTTCAATGGTTATTGTGGTCTCTGTAGTGGCCTGGATATCCTGTATCACTTTTCCTCCAGGTCCGATGATAGCACCAATAAATTCCTTGGGAACGACTATCTTTTCGATTCTTGGAACAAAAGATTTGTAGTCGTCACGTGGCTCAGCAATTGTTTTGGCCATCTCGCCAAGAATGTGGAGCCTGCCCTGACGGGCTTGTTCCAGTGCTTCTTCAAGTATAGTATATGAAAGTCCGTCGACTTTGATGTCCATCTGGCAGGCGGTGATCCCGTCGCGGGTCCCGGTTACCTTAAAGTCCATGTCGCCGAGGTGGTCTTCATCGCCAAGGATATCTGAAAGAACAGCGTATTTATCGCTTTCCGGATCTGCGATCAGCCCCATGGCGATCCCTGAAACGGGTTTCTTTATTTTCACACCGGCATCCATGAGCGAAAGTGTTCCGCCACAAACGGTAGCCATCGATGATGAACCGTTTGATTCGAGGATGTCAGAAACGATCCTGATAGTGTATGGGTTATCTTCAGAGTTAGGTAACATACCCCTGAGGGCACGCAGAGCCAGGTTACCATGGCCTACTTCGCGGCGGCTGGTACCCATCATACGTTTGGCTTCGCCGGTAGAAAATCCGGGGAAGTTATAATGCAGTAAGAATTTTGACTTTCCTGAGATCACGGCACCGTCGAGGATCTGTTCATCCATCTTGGTTCCGAGAGTCGTTGTCACCAGCGATTGTGTTTCTCCACGTGTGAAGATGGCAGAACCATGTGCTGATGGCAGGTAATCGATCTCACTCCAGATAGGCCTGATCTCATCGAGCTTACGGCCATCAAGGCGAATCCTCTCATCAAGAACTACATTCCTTACGATATCTTTATGCATATCGTGGAAATAATCTTTAAGGATACCTTTATTTTCTTCCAGTTCTTCTTCTGTCAGTGTTTCCAGAAATTCGTCGCGTACGGCTTTTACATCCTCGGTACGCTCGTGTTTGTTCTTGTTGAAGGTCTTTACAAGTGCTTCTACCTTATCGTAGATAGCTTCTTTCATCTTGTTTGTAAGCTCTTCATTGACCGCAACAGCTTCTGCTTCGCGCTTCACTTTGGCTTTTTCAACCATATCGGCAAGCTCCATCTGGGCCTTGCACTGGACTTTAATGGCTTCGTGTGCAAATTTGACAGCTTCCAGCATATCAGTTTCAGAAACTTCTTTCATTTCACCTTCAACCATATTGATATTATCATAGGTTGCCGCAACCATCAGGTCGAGGTCGGCTTCTTCCAATGCACTAATTGGTGGGTTGATCATAAATACCCCGTTGATACGTGCCACTCTGACTTCAGAGATAGGGCCTGCAAATGGGATATTGGATACTGCAAGAGCAGATGATGCTGCGAGGGCTGCGAGTGCATCCGGAGCAACATCTAATTCGCCTGATATCAGGCTGATAAGCACCTGTGTTTCAAAACGCCAGTTGTCGGGGAACAATGGCCTGAGGGCGCGGTCGACCAGGCGTGATGTAAGGATCTCCGCTTCGGAGGGCCTGGCTTCGCGTTTGAAAAAACCGCCTGGGAACTTCCCTGTGGAAGCATACTTTTCTTTGTACTCTACTGTTAATGGGAGGAAATCGAATCCATCCCTTACTTCTTTGTTTGCTACAACTGTTGCCATCAGCATGGTGTTACCCATACGTACAACAACAGCTCCATCGGCCTGCTTCGCGAGCCTGCCGGTTTCAATTGAAATCGTCCTGCCGTCCTTCAGCTGGAAAGATTTCTCAATTCCTTTTTGTGTCATGATTAAATTTAAGGTTTACGTCAGATGTTTACAAAAAAAGGCAAATCGTGTGAAATGCCTTTTTGAGTATTCCGGGTAGGAAGAAAGATTATTTTCTGATTCCTAATTTCTTGATGATTGCACGATATCTTTCGATATCTTTTTTCTTCAGATAGTCGAGCAGCCTTCTGCGTTTTCCAACGAGCAAGACCAGAGACCTTCTGGTGGCCACATCTTTCTTATTAATTTTCAGGTGATCTGTAAGGTGTTTAATGCGGAAAGTGAAAAGCGCAATCTGACCTTCAGCTGAGCCGGTATCGTATTCCGATTTACCATACTCCTTGAAAATTTCCTGTTTGTTCTCTGACGTTAAATACATACTATTTATTTACTTTCTAATTTCGGGGTGCAAAAATAGGTGTTTCTTTTGAAATACACAAGATTTTAAGATATTTTTATAGTTAGCTTGTATATTCCGTCAATTAATGGCAATCCTTATAAACACCGGACCCTGCTCAGGGTCAGATGTGTCTAATTCTATCCATCCATATCTCCTCTCTCCCAATTTCAATGCAAGATAATGTGTGGATGATGCAAAATACCAGTCGCTGTTAGGTGGTGTAAAGGATTCACCCGGAAAAGACTGCCATAGTATTCCTTCAGTAAACCAGCCATTCAGCATATTGACCTGCTCACCTTCATTCAGACAATCGATATAATGAATACTTGCGGAGTTTCCATGACCAACTCCATAGCTTATCTTGCGATAGGCCATTTGGATGCCAGGTAATGTTG
>QMPN01000060.1 GCA_003648575.1 Bacteroidota bacterium | reverse complement strand
CTGTATTCAACCGGCATTTCACCTGAATGCGATTACCTGGTATCTGTTCCTGAGTATTCTGAAAAACAATTCAAGGTATTTCCTAATCCTTGCCAGGGAGTTCTAAATATCCATACTCCAGAAGAGCTGACCGGAGCAGAGCTCTCGGTCTATAACAATATGGGGAAAAGGGTAGCTTATAAAACCAGCCTGGGTTCGCAGGCTACAATTGATTTATCAGGCTTGCCGCAAGGTATTTATTGCATATCAATTAAGATGGGCAATTATTTTGCAAATCAATTAATTGTATTGAAATAACAAATCAGAATATGACCTGGCAGGTCGCAGACCTGCCAGGTCATATTCAGCAGCTACTAAAATGAGAAGGCTGCAGTACCATACAGGTCATTGAACTTCTTATTCCCTTCATCCAGGAATTTTACAAAAGCATCTACATCCAGGTCGTAAGCCCTCGGCTTTACGAGGATCTCGCCGTCATGCCCTAGGAGAATATAATATGGTTGAGCGTTGATGTTAAAGTTATGGATCTGCAGATCTGCATATATCTTGCCCACGGTTTTCTTGAGTTTGCCATCAGCACTGGACCGTATCCATTCCTCTTCGGGAACAGCTGTTTTATCGTCTACATACAGGGCGACAACGATATAGTCTTCCTGTAAGCGTTTCAAGACCTTTGGGTCAGACCATACATTGGCCTCCATCTCACGGCAGTTTACGCATCCATGGCCGGTAAAGTCGATGAACATCGGCTTATTCAGGCTTTTCGCGCAGGCAAGGGCCTGCTCATAATCAAAGTAACCATCGAGGCCATGTGGCAGGTGAAGGAATTCATGATATTTGGCCGTTTCACAATTCGACGGAGTGTCATCCTCCGGCACCATCAATTTCACATTTTCACGCACGATGGCATTCAGGTCGAAGTCATGGCTTTGCGCCGGTGGCATATATCCTGATAAGAATTTCAGGGGTGCTCCAAACATGCCCGGAATGAGGTATACCACGAATGAGAAGGTAATGATCACGAGGGTAAGCCTGGGAACACTGATATTTTTTACGTCGCTGTCGTGGGCAAACTTGATTTTGCCAAGCAGGTAGAAGCCCATCAGTACAAATATCACGATCCAGATTGCCAGGTAAACCTCCCTGTCGAGAAGTCCCCAGTGATAAGTCTGGTCAGCGATGCTGAGAAACTTAAGTCCAAGTGCCAGTTCAAGAAAACCAAGCACTACCTTAACAGAGTTAAGCCATCCGCCTGATTTGGGCATCTTCGATAGCCAGGCCGGGAAGAAAGCAAAGAGAGCAAAAGGCAATGCAAAGGCCAGAGAGAAGCCAAGCATACCCACGATGGGCTCAAGCCAGGCTCCGGTGGCTGCTTCCACAAGTATGGTTCCGACCAGCGGACCTGTACAGGAAAAAGAGACAAGTACCAGAGTAAAGGCCATGAAGAATGGGCCGGTGATGCCTCCCCTTTCAGCATTTTTATCTGATCTGTTAATCATCCAGCTGGGCAATGTGATCTCAAACATGCCAAAAAAGGATGCTGCGAAGATCACAAAGATCAGGAAAAACAAAATGTTTGGCAGCCAGTGTGTCGACAACCAGTTTGCAAAGTTTACACCCAGGGTAAGCGCGATCACTGTTCCGATCACGGTATATATCAATACGATGGAAATCCCGAATATGATGGCCTGGAACTTTCCTTTGGCCTTACTTTCACCTTCATGCATAAAGAAGCTCACAGTCATAGGGATCATGGGAAACACACAGGGTGTTAAAATAGCGATCAGGCCGAAAACAAAGGCAAGAATAAACAGGTCCAGCATGGTAGAATACTCAAGCTCGTCCATCTTCATTTCTTCAAGTATGGCCTTATCTTTAATGATCTCAGTGGTTGCTTTATATTCCCCATCGGCCAGGGCAGGATCTGTTATTGCCGCCTGTGAAACAGCCCCATTGTATACAAACTCAAATTCAGCATCTTCCGGTGGCAGGCACTGCTTATCATCACAGCTCATGAAGTTTATGGCGCCGGATATTTTTACCGGTCCATCAGTAAGCAAATTTATCTTTTGTTGAAATAAGGCTTCATCTGCAAAGTACTTGAGAACCATGTCGAAGTTAGGATCATACTCTTCAATCGACTCCGACTCTGTAGCAGTGCCGATCAGATCATACAAGGCTGTATCCCCTTCAAAATAAAATGTAGTAGCCGGCGGGCTCATGGGAATATCCTGTGAGTACAGGTGCCAGTGCTGGTCGATCGCTGCTTTAAAAGTCAACAAGTACTCATTCTCCCCACTTTCTTCACTTGAAAACTCCCACTTCACAGGCTCATAGATCTGTGACCATGCCATAGAACTGAACAAGACGCTGATGATAAGAGTCAGTAAAAAACGCATTCCGGATAATGATTTTATAGCTTTCATGTAATTGAATTTGAAAGGGCAAAAATACGAGAAATATATATACGTAGATAGCTTAGAAGGCTATATTTTAAGGGCTATTAACATAATTATTGTTAATGGGATAGCAGGTTAAGGGCACAGGGTGCAGGGTACGGGTTTTAAAATCAGCTAATTTTAATCTGGTAAACAGTGCCGGTGTTTTCTGTGATTTTGAACAGGTCGGAGATGCGGTGGCCAAGGATCCAGACGATATTGTCACCAGAACAGAGAATCCAGGTTCTTTCTTTTTCCGGGAGGGAAAACTTTTCATCGATAAAGAAATCGCTGAGTTTTTTATGGTTCTTCATCCCCAGCGGGATGAAGGAATCCCCCTGCCGCCACTTACGCAGTTGCAATGGGAAGCTCAATACATCCAGGTCAAGGGATGCAATCATCTTGTCTGTCGGAATGCTATAATCTTCTGCCGGATGAACAACAAATGATAAAGCAAGCGGTGAATCAATCCCTTTAGAATCCAGAAAAATCTCCACCTCCTCATCAATAGTGTTGTTTAAGGATGATATCAGAATCTCCTTTCTGTCAATGACCAACTGATGGGATTGAGTCAGGAATTTTTTACCCGGGATACCGTTCAGGGCAAGCATTATTTTTTCAATATCATCCTGTTTGTAGCCAAAAGCAGCAATAAGCTCATACAATATCTGTGATACAGGTGAAAACATCTTCAATTTGGCAATATCAAGTCTGATCTCATTTTCATGTAATTCAACAACTTCTTTTCTTGCCAGTTCAACAACTTGCCTGTACACTTCCTCTGTGGCCGCAAGACGTTGGATATTGGCTGACATTTCTTCACGGAAGGATGGGTTCATTTCGAGGAAGACAGGCAGAAGTTCGTGCCTGATCTTATTTCTCTGATATTTCAAACTCTTATTGGAGCTATCTTCACGAAATGCAACATTATTGCCAATGACGAATCCTTCAATATCTTTTCTGTAGGAAAACATAAGGGGGCGGATGATCTTCCCGTTTTTAATCGGGATACCATGCAAGCCTGCAATGCCGCATCCGCGGCTCAGGTTGATAAAAAATGTTTCTATCTGATCGTCAAGGTGATGTGCTGTAGCTATATGATCAAAGCCATGCTCCGATGCGATCTCCTCAAAATAGGCATAGCGCAGGTCACGGGCCACCATCTGAATTGAGTTGCCGGTCTCATCGGCAATCCTGGCTGTTTCAAAAGAGCGGTGGAAGCATTGAATACCATATCTTTCCGCGGCCTCTATAATGAAGGCTTCATCTACATCCGCTTCTCTGCCCCGAAGCTTGAAATTGCAATGGACAAAAGAGAATTCATATCCCGCCAGGGAAAACAGCTCAGCCATAGCCATGGAGTCCATGCCGCCACTTACAGCCATTAGTATGCTGTCATTTTGAGAACACAATAAGTGTTCCTTCACAAAGGATTTGAATTGCTCGATCACAAAGCAAAGATAATAAGATTGTTAAGCTAAGTTGTGGCCTGGGCTCTATTCCACTATGAAGGATTTTTCCTCCATAAGATCCTGTACAGATTTGAAGTTGCTGTTCTTTTTTGCCTTTTCCATCTGGAGTTCAAGCTCAGCATCATAGGAACTCACACATTCGCATGCGCGGATCACTCCGGTTGCCACTGGATATTCCGGCAGGGTCATCCTCACCAGCATATAATGTGTAGTATCGTCAGGATTATGAACATCATGAACAAGTATGTCTTCTTCACTAACCCCATTCTCACCTAAGGTCACAACTTCCAGCCTGGAAGCTTTCAGTACCAGGCCTTTATTCATTTCTTTACCGAATATCATCGGTTTTCCATGCTCGAGGTGGATCTGATGATCATCCCTGACCTCTTTACCTGTAATTTCTGAATGGATACGGTTGTTGAAGATCACGCAGTTTTGCAGTACTTCTACTACCGATGTGCCACGATGCCTGGTTGCTTCCAGAAAGACTTCCCTCATCCTTTTAGGTTCTGTATCAACCACCCTGGCAAAGAAAGATCCCTGTGCACCCATACAAAGTTCACCAGGTTTGAAAGGATTTTCTATGGTTCCGTCGGGCGAGGTTTTAGTGATGCTACCACGGGGTGTTGTTGGCGAATACTGTCCTTTGGTAAGGCCATAGATCTTGTTATTGAACAAGATGATGTTCATGTCGATGTTCCGCCTCACTGCATGGATAAAGTGGTTTCCACCGATGGCCATGCTATCACCATCACCGGTAATATGCCACACATCCAGCTTCGGGTTGGCTACCTTCAGGCCGGAGGCGACGGCAGCACCCCTTCCATGAAGCCCGTGAAAGCCATACGTATTCATATAATACGGAAACCTGGATGAACATCCGATCCCTGAAACGAAGACTACATCTTCTTTCCTTACGTTGCTGTCGACAAGAGCGCTCTGTATAGCCGAAAGGATGGCAAAGTCGCCACATCCCGCGCACCATTTTACAACCTGGTCGCTTTTAAAATCAGCCTTGGTATTCTGTAGTTGTTCTGTCTTGATTTCTTCAGCCATGATTTATGCCTCCAGAATTTGATTGAACTTTTCCTTGAGTTCAGAGATCATGAATGGCAGTCCCTGAACTTTATTATATTGCTGGTAACTGAACTCGGGAAGATGCATGCGCAGGTAATTTGCGAATTGTCCGAGATTGATCTCGCAAACAACAATACGCTTGAACTTTCCAAATACTTCAGCTGTATTTTTAGGCAGCGGCATGATATAATTGAACTGCGCAAGGCTTATCTTTTTTCCTGTCTCCTGCAAGTCTTTCACAGCAGAGATGAGAGCACCATATGTACCGCCCCAGCCAACAATAAGCAGATCACCGCTATCTTCGCCCGAGACTTTCAGCTCAGGAATAAACTCAGCAACCTTCTGTACTTTTTCTTCCCTCAGATGTACCATTAATTCGTGGTTGAGAGGGTTATGGGACACATTGCCGGTTACATCTTCCTTTTCCAGCCCGCCAATGCGATGACGCAAGCCCTCCTGTCCGGGCAAAGCCCAGTATCTGGCCAGGTTCTTGGGATTCCGCTCATATGGCTGATAATCCACATTATCTTCTACAAATGGAGGATTGATATCGGGTAAGTTCTTAATCTCAGGTACATTCCAGAGTTCTGATCCATTGGCCAGATAGCCATCAGTCAGCAATATCACCGGAGTCATGTGTTCCAGGGCAATCTTACTTGCTACATAGGCATAGCGGAAGCAGTTAGCAGGCGTGCTGGCAGCGATAACCACACAAGGGCTTTCGCCATTACGGCCATACAATGCCTGCATAAGATCCGACTGTTCAAGTTTGGTCGGCAAGCCTGTTGCCGGTCCACCACGTTGTACATTAACAATCACCAGCGGGAGTTCCGTGATCACTGCCAGTCCGATGGCTTCCCCTTTGAGGGCAAGTCCCGGTCCTGAAGTAGTCGTTACTGCAAAATCGCCGGCAAAACTGGCACCAATGGCAGAATTGATCCCGGCAATCTCATCCTCGGCCTGGAAAGTTTTTACTCCAAAATGCTTCATTTTGGAAAGTTCCTGCAGGATCTCCGAGCCCGGAGTAATGGGATAGGAACCAAGAAACAGTTCCATGTTGGCACGTTCTGCTGCAGCCATCAGGCCCCAGGCAGTAGCTACGTTGCCAGTGATATTTCTGAACCTTCCTTTGCGGTTTTTGATTGGATTGATCTGGTATGTAGTACGAAGTGCTTCTACCGTTTCAGCATAATTATAGCCCGACCTCAGCACCCTCTTATTGGCCTCAGCCAACAAAGGGTTCTTACTGCCAAACTTACTATCGATAAATTCCTCTCCAAATTTCAGGTCCTTATTGAACAGCCAGTAAAGTATGCCCAGGGCAAACTGGTTCTTGGTTCGATCTGCAGATTTGGCATCCACACCAAGGTCCTTCACAGTGGCTTTACTCAACTGAGATATCGGCGCCTTCACAACATTATATCCATCCAGCGAACCATCTCCCAGGGGATCTTCGATATAGCCGGCCTTTTTATAATATTTGTTATCGAAGTTATCGATATCGATAATTATGGTAGCCCCGGTCTTGACCCACTTCATATTTGCTTTAAGCGCAGCAGGATTAAGTGCTACCAGTACATCCGCAAGGTCACCAGGAGTATCAACCTCTTTATGCCCAATATGCAGCTGAAAACCAGACACACCGGCAATAGTGCCCTGTGGCGCACGGATCTCAGATGGGTAGTCGGGGAAGGTTGCAAGGTCATTTCCAGCAAAGGCTGAAGTATCCGAAAACTGGTTTCCGCTAAGTTGCATGCCATCGCCTGAATCACCGGCAAACTTCACAACAACTGCATCCAGTTCAATTACTTTACTTGTTTTTTTCGACATTGTGCCAGATTGTTAAACAACCCTGCAAAGTTATAAGTTTTATATGTTTCCAATCACCAATTATTAACAAATTTTCAACACAAATTTTTACATCTGCATTAAGCTGTAAATCAAGCCATTGAATGGCAAGTAATTTATTTAGAATTGGAATAAATAGTGCACTCCCTTTTCATTAAAGTAAATCGTAATAAATATGTGCTTTATATTTGCAAAAAACTTTTTATCATTCTTAAAAAATAAGACTATGGCTTACAAAATCACAGACGACTGTACTGCATGTGGAACCTGTATCGACGAATGTCCGGTAGAGGCTATCTCAGAAGGTGATATCTATGTAATTGACCCTGACGTATGCACTGACTGCGGTTCATGCGCAGATGTTTGCCCGGTAGAAGCTATCGAGCCGGAATAATATCGATCTGTAAACAAGATTAATCCATAAAGAAGTTCTCCTGAGCAATCAGGAGGACTTTTTTTATGTTGCAATGAACCCTCAAAGCCCCTGGCTTGTTACCTATATTATCTTGAACCATTCTTAATTATTCGTACCTTTGCACCCTCGCACACGCAAGCAATATGGATACACAATCCTTTATCAACAGTTCTGATCCGGATACTATAGATAAGCTATACCAGGATTTTCTGAACGATCCCCAATCCGTTACCGAGGACTGGCGGCATTTTTTCGAAGGCTTTGAATTTGCCCGGGAAGATTATAAACCCAAACCGGTTACAGCGGAAGAATACCCCTTAGAGTTTAAGGTGCTCAGCCTGATCAATGCTTACCGGCAGCGGGGCCATCTGTTTACGCAGACGAACCCTGTCAGGACCCGGCGCAAGTACACTCCTACACTCGATTATCAGAACTTCGGATTTACCGAAGCAGATCTGAAGAACGTTTACCAGGCAGGGAACGTTATTGGTATCGGTCCGGCCACACTGGAAAAGATCATCGATAACCTTGAAAAGACATATTGTGGTTCCATCGGAACTGAATATATGTATATCAGGCACCCTGAAGTCGTTGATTGGCTGCAAAAAAGGATGGAATCAAGCTGCAACACACCTGATTTCGACAAGGAATACAAGAAAGAGTTCCTGAAGTTGATCAGCAGGGCTGTTTTATTCGAAAAATTTATTCATAAAAAATTTCCCGGACAGAAGCGCTTTTCCCTGGAAGGGGCCGAGTCGCTGATCCCGGCTTTAGATGCCATCACACATACCGGGGCTAAACTTGGCCTGAAAGAATTTATCATTGGCATGCCCCATCGTGGTCGGCTGAATGTACTGGCAAACTTCATGCATAAGCCTTACCAGAACCTGTTTCATGAATTTGAGGGGGCAGAATACGAAGAAGAATACCTCCTCGGAGATGTGAAGTACCACCTTGGATATACCACCAGCAGAAAGGCAGGCGATAAGGAAGTGAAACTTACCCTTGCTCCCAACCCTTCCCACCTCGAAGCAGTGGATCCTGTAGTCGAGGGGATTGCGAGGGCCCGTATCGACAGAGATTATAAAGGCGATTATAAGCGCCTGGCTCCCATTCTGATACATGGTGATGCATCTATAGCAGGCCAGGGCATTGTTTATGAAGTCCTACAGATGTCGGAATTAAGTGGTTACCGTACCGGCGGCACCATACATGTGGTTATCAATAACCAGATCGGGTTTACCACTAACTACCTGGATGCCCGCTCAAGTACCTATTGCACCGATGTAGCTAAAACAACACTCAGCCCGGTATTCCATGTGAACGGGGATGATGTAGAAGCACTTGTGCATACCATCAATCTGGCGATGGAGTACCGCCAAAAATTTCATAAGGATGTATTCATCGACCTGCTTTGTTACAGAAAATACGGACATAATGAAGGTGATGAACCCCGCTTCACCCAACCCATCCTTTACAAGCTCATTGAAAAGCATCCTAACCCCCTGGAGATTTATAGCGAAAAGCTGATCCAGGAAGGAACGATAAAGGCTGAAGAGGCAAAAGCCTTTGATGAAAATTTCAATGCTTTGCTGGAGGCAGACCTCGAAAAATCAAAACAGATGGGGAAAGCCAGCATAGGCTCATTTCTTGAACAAAGCTGGCACGATATTCATAAGGCCAACCCCAGGGATTTTGACTATTCGCCGGAGACAGGAGTAAAAAAATCCGAACTGCTGAAGATAGGAAAACAGATTTGTTCGTTGCCTGCCGATGAAAAGCTTTTCAGGAAGCTGGTACGTTTGCAGGAGAGCAGGTTGGAAATGTTAGAAAAAACCGGCATGCTCGATTGGGCCATGGGTGAACTACTGGCCTACGGAAGCCTGTTGAATGAAGGCATCCCTATCAGGCTCAGCGGACAAGATGTAGCCCGTGGTACTTTTTCCCACAGGCATGCAGTGCTGAAGGTGGAGGATTCAGAGAAAGAATACCTGCCCCTCAATCATATCAGCAAAGAACAGGCAAAGATTGAAATATACAACAGCTCCCTCTCAGAATATGGTGTACTGGGTTTTGAGTATGGATTTGCATTAACATCTCCATATGCACTCACCATCTGGGAAGCACAGTTCGGCGATTTCGCCAATGGCGGGCAGATCATCTTCGACCAGTTTATCAGCAGTGCTGAAGACAAGTGGAATGTAATGAACGACCTGGTGGTACTTCTGCCCCATGGGTATGAGGGTCAAGGTCCTGAACATTCCAGTGCACGCATGGAACGCTTTCTGTCACTATGTGCAGAAGACAATATGCAGGTGATCAATCCCACCACACCAGCCAACCTCTTCCATGCCTTTCGCAGGCAGCTCAAGCGTGAGTTCCGGAAACCCCTGATCATCTTCACACCTAAAAGCCTGCTCAGGCACCCTGCCTGTGTTTCGCCCCTGGATGACTTCACAAAAGCTGGCTTTAAGGAAATCATTGAAGATGGTTCCGATCCCAAGAAGGTTAAAAGGGTGATCTTTTGCAACGGAAAAGTTTATTATGATCTCCTGGAGGAGAAACAAAAAGAGAATAGAGAAGATACAGCTATTATCAGGATCGAACAATTGTTTCCCTTGCCAATGACACAGATCAGGGGAATCATCGAAAAATATTCACCTGTCGAAGATTGGGTATGGGTACAGGAAGAACCTGTGAATATGGGAGCCTGGCCATTCCTTAGATTGCACTTTACTTCACTCGAACTCAGACTGGTAGCACGACCACCAAGCGGAAGCACTGCAACAGGATCCAGCAAGTTTCATCAGATACGGCAGCGGAAGATCATCGAAAAAGCCTATGGTGTGTGTGACTGCCCCATGGTTGACAACGAATGCCGAATGATCTGTATTGGTAACAGATGGCAATCGTTCAACGTAGAAGTAGATGAATTAGGAGAAGCAGAAGTAAATGCAGGCCAT
The DNA here is from genome assembly GCA_003648575.1 of Bacteroidota bacterium. Next base: position 3,487 of record QMPN01000060.1, on the reverse strand, counting down.
TTTAATGCTAAAAAACGTGTTAAAAAACTGCAGAAAAAATAGTAATTGACCTATGATCATAGAGATAAAAGTTCCCAGTCCGGGAGAATCCATCACCGAGGTACAGCTTGCCAGCTGGCTCGTGGAAGATGGTGAGCAAGTAGATAAGGACCAGGAGATTGCAGAGATCGATTCCGATAAGGCTACCCTGACCATCAGCGCTGAAGACAGCGGAAAGATCAGCCTCAAAGCTGAAGAAGGGGATAACCTGGGAATTGGGGCTGTAATAGCTACCATCGATACCGAAGCCAAAGGGAAAAAGAAAGAAAAGCCTGCCTCCGCTGAAGCGTCTGCAGACAAAGTAAAAGCCGAAGTGCCGGTGAAGGAGTCTCCAAAGAAAGAAGTTGTTGAAGAAAGCAATGTACATCTGTCACCACTGGCGAAGAAGCTGCTTCAGGAAAGTGGAAGTACAGAAAAGGAATTTGAGGACTTTTTTCGAAAATATAGGGCTGGCAAGAAAGATGTGGAGTTTTTCGTTTCCGAGCGTACCAATCAGGCTCCGTCCACAGCTACAGTACCATCTTCCAACTGGGGTGGGACACGTGATGCAGACCGTCAGAAGCTTACCAGATTGCGGATGAAGTTGTCGGAAAGGCTGGTTTCGGTTAAGAATGAAACTGCCATGCTTACCACCTTTAACGAGGTGAACATGACCCCGATCATGGAGATCCGCAAAAAATATAAAGACAGCTTCAAGGAAAAGTTTGGTGTAGGCCTTGGCTTCATGTCATTCTTTACCAAAGCCGTGACAATAGGGCTGCAGCACTTCCCAAAGGTGAATGCACAGATCTCCGGAAATGAGATGGTCATGCACAATTATGCCGATGTTGGCATCGCCGTGAGTGCTCCTAAGGGGCTAATGGTGCCGGTACTGCGAAATGCAGAGCAGATGAGCCTGGCCGATATCGAGGGTAGAATAAGGGAACTGGCCATCAAAGCAAGGGATGGAAAACTCAGTCTTGATGAAATGAAAGGCGGGACCTTCACCATTACTAATGGGGGTGTATTTGGATCTATGTTATCAACGCCCATCATCAATCCCCCGCAAAGTGCTATCCTGGGTATGCACAACATTGTTGAGCGCCCGATAGCCGTTAATGGCAAAGTAGAGATACACCCGATTATGTACCTGGCCCTGTCTTACGACCACCGAATTATAGATGGCAGTGAAGCCGTTGGCTTCCTTGTAAAGGTAAAAGAGGTGCTTGAAGACCCTACAAAAATGCTTCTGGGTGGTGAAGACGCTGCAAAGGCACTTCTGCAGTTATAATAAAGCATTATGCGTAAACAAACGGATTTTCTGATCATTGGTTCCGGCATTGCCGGTCTCATTTACGCCCTGAAAGTTGCTGATCACGGAAAGGTCTGTATACTGACCAAATCAGATGCAGAAGAAACGTCTACCAAATATGCCCAGGGTGGCATCGCTGCCGTGATGTACACTCCAGACACCTATGAGAAGCATATCATCGATACCATTGTTGCCGGTGACGGACTCAACAACAGGGAGATCGTGGAACTCACCATCAAGGAATCCACAGCCAGGATCAGGGAGTTGATCGAATGGGGAGCCCAGTTTGATAAGAATGCATCCGGCGAGTATGACCTGGCCCGCGAAGGGGGGCATTCAGAAAGCCGTGTTTTTCACCATAAAGATAGTACCGGGTTGGAGATAGAAAGGGCCTTACTAAATAAGATCGCAGAACATCCTGACATAGAGATGCTCGAAGATCATTTTGCCATCGACCTGATCACCCAGCATCACCTGGGGAAGGAAATCAACAGAAAAAACGAGGATATCAACTGCTACGGTGTTTATTCCATGGACCTGAAGAAGCAAGAGATCTGGACCATCCTGGCCAAGACCACCATGCTCGCAACAGGAGGAGCGGGAAATATTTACAGCAATACTACCAATCCATATGTTGCCACCGGCGATGGCATTGCGATGGCATACCGGGCTAAGGCGCAGGTTGAAAATATGGAGTTCATCCAGTTTCATCCTACTTCCTTATACAATCCCACTGAAAAGCCTGCCTTCCTCATCACGGAAGCCTTAAGGGGCTTTGGTGCTGTTCTCAAGACCCAGGATGGAAAAGAATTCATGCAGAAGTATGATAAGCGTGAATCATTAGCCCCGAGGGATATAGTAGCCAGGGCCATCGATAATGAGATGAAGCTTTCCGGTGATGATTTCGTATATCTGGATGCAACCCATCTCGACGAGGATGAGCTCTTCAAGAATTTTCCGCGTATTTACGCCAAATGCCTTACTGTCAACATCGATATTACCAAGGAGATGATTCCTGTAGTGCCCTCGGCACATTATATCTGCGGTGGGGTCAAGGTGGATGAATTTGCACGCAGTTCTATCACGAACCTGTATGCTTCAGGCGAATGTGCTTCAACAGGTTTACACGGTGCCAACAGGCTGGCATCGAATTCACTGCTCGAGTCGGCTGTGTTTTCACATCGCGCAAGCATGAATGCCATTGATTCCGCTGAAGAGATCAACTTCTGCGCGGATGTCCCCGACTGGGATGCTTCAGGTACTGTTTTAAATGAGGAAATGATCCTAATTACACAATCGCTTAAGGAGCTGAGGGCTTTGATGAGCAGCTATGTCGGCATCGTAAGGTCGAATCTGAGGCTGAGGCGGGCACTTGACAGGCTGGAGATCATATACCGGGAAACAGAAGAGCTATACGACAGGTCCATTCTTACTATAAATATCTGCGAGTTGAGGAATATGATCAATGTTGCTTACCTGGTGATCAAAATGGCCAACAAGCGGAAGGAAAGTCGTGGGCTACATTATTCTATCGACTACCCACGGGATGTCATTGATGGCAGTTCCATGCTGGTAAACAACCATAAAGCTGTTAAGAAATAAAGTTATGGCGCTTATCAAATCCGTAAAAGGGATATCACCTAAAATTGGTAAGGAATGCTTCCTTGCCGACAACGCCACCATTACCGGTGAGGTGCTCATGGGCGATCACTGCAGTGTGTGGTTTAATGCCGTAGTTCGGGGCGATGTTACGCATATTCATATTGGCAATAATGTAAATATCCAGGACGGTGTGTGTATACACGGGACTTATCAGAAAGCTCCCGTAGAGATCGGCAACAATGTGAGTATCGCTCACAATGCAGTGGTACATGGCTGTACCATTAAAGACAATGTGTTGATCGGGATGGGATCCATTATCATGGACCATGCCGTGATCGAGAGTAATTCTATCGTTGCAGCCGGCGCCCTTATCCCTAAAGGAACGGTAGTTGAATCAGGAAGTGTGTATGCAGGTGTACCTGCCCGCAAGATCAAAGACATTGACCAGGACCTGATCGTTGGCGAGATTGAACGCATCGCCAACAGCTACAATATGTATGCAAGCTGGTACAAATAGGTGTTGGGTTTTGGGGGTTGAGTGTTGAGTGTTGAGTG